>CAYPMK010000037.1:3641-13824 GCA_964411885.1 uncultured Bdellovibrionales bacterium | reverse complement strand
GGGGGCAAAAGAAAGGCTATATGAACTGTCCATTATGCCATTCGAGCAATGTTTCACTTTTTCATGAACTAATTTTTTATGGATGCAAAGAGTGTGGCCTTGTCTTTAAAGATCAAAAAAATTGGCCATCAAAAGAAGTAGAAAAAGCTCGTTATCTTGAACATAATAATTCTTTAGATGACGAAGGTTATAAAAATTTTCTTCTTAACTTGGCTGATCCTTTAACAAAAATACTAAAAAAAGGTGCTCTTGGTCTTGATTATGGTTGTGGTCCAGTGCCTGCGTTGTCTGAGCTAATTGGACGTCAAGGTTTTGAATGCTCAAACTATGATCCTATGTTCTATAACGATAAAAAATTATTACAAAAAAAATATGATTTTATAACTTGTTGTGAGGTGGTCGAACACTTTCACGATCCAGCTAATGAATTTAAACGACTTCGTTCTCTTTTAAAACAAGGCGGTGTGTTAGCAATAAGTACACAGATAGTACCAAATAATTTTGCTGACTGGTGGTATCACAAAGATATTACACACGTTGTTTTTTATTCTACTGTTACTTTTGAGTGGATAAAGAAATATTACAACCTTTATTCAGTTGATGGGTTGACAGATAAACTTGGAGAAACTTCTCTTAAGTTCTGTGAACGAGATTTATCTAAAGACGCTTCTATAGTTTTATTAATTGCTTGATACGCCATTGCACGAACATAATAATAATCTGGATCGTTAGGATTTATCCTTATTGCAATGCTCATATCATAGATACTTTTTCTGTATTTACTCATTGAATAATAACAAGCACCTCTGCCTGCATAGTATGCTGCATTTGTTGGATCAATATATAGTGCAGAAGAGAAATCTTTAATTGCCTGTTTGTAGTTCCCAGTAATATAGTATGAGATCCCTCTATTGCCGTAATATGACGCTTCTTTGGAGTCTAGCTCTATTGCTTTACTAAAGTCGAGTATTGCTTCTTCGTTATTTCCTAACATATGGTATGAGATTGCTCTATTACTGTAGTAAGCTACTTCTTCAGGTACTAAGTCTATTGCTTTGGTATAGTCTAAGATTGAATCTTCTAGTCTGTCTAATCTATAATTAACAACGCCTCTTTCGTTATAATATTTTGAAGCATTTGGTGCCATGCTAACGGCCTTGTTTAAAAAACCAAGAGCCTTTGTATATTCTTTTTTTATGTTGTTGATGATCCCTTGTGTATAGTATACCGATGAGATAACTTCTGTTGGTGTTCTTAATTCATCTATTGTATTGCTTTTGAATAATTTAAAATAGTCTTCTTCTGATATTTCAAATCCAGAAGTTGTTTCCCAATTAATATATGTGTCATTGTAAAAGTACCATCTTATATACATGTGTTTCCATCTAGATATAAGACTTACTTTTTGACCTAGTAAGTCGTAAAGCACGGCGTAGTATATAAAACTATTAGTGTCACAATCTGAGTAGTAACAATGATCATCTTTGCAATAGTTTACAGCCTCTGACAAAAGATCTGTTGTTCTAAATCTGAATCCCTTTTCTTCTAGTATAAGATGGATGGCGTTAAGTATTTTTAAAGCCATTCTCTTGTTTAGTTTTGTATTCTCTAGAAGTATTACTGAAACTTTTTGTTTTATTTCATCTAATATTTTGTCCAACTCACTATAGTTTGGTGTTATTCCTGCTATTTCACTTTCGGCACTCATTATCATATGAGCAGTGGTTTTTTCTGTATCAGCAAAAAGTGAATTTGATGATAGCAACAGGCTAATTATCAAACTGTATATTGCGAGTTGTTTTATCATTTATTATTCGTCCTCTTATAAATCGAGAATAGCGAAGACGAATATATTAAAATTTAACAATATTTGTCAAGAAATAATTACCAATGGCGCGCCGGAAGGGAGTCGAACCCCTGACCGTTGGTTTCGTAGACCAAAGCTCTATCCATCTGAGCTACCGGCGCGTTAATTTTGTCATAGAAATCAATTAGTTAGATTATCTTTCCAGCCCGGTTTAAGTTTGTTGCCACTTTTCACTCTTTTGGTGCTTCTTTTTTTACTATTGCAAGCACAACCTTTGGTTTTTTTACATTCTTGGTCTTTTGCTATGCAATAGTGGCCACATGCTTTTTTACTCGGTCGACATGTTTTACAACACTTTGCATCTAAATATGCGACCGGTAGTAACATTGAAAAGATCGTCAATACTAAGAGACCTCTCATAATGATGGGATGTTTATCAAAAAAAACTCAGGTTGTCAGTTATTAAAAATTATCATAATCGGCATACAGAGATTATTTTATACAGGAGGAAAAATGAACAGATCGTTCTTTATCTTTATTATTTTCTTGCTTGGATCTGGTAGTTTATTTTCTTGGGGGTCTAATGGTCACAGGATAAGTGCAAAGATAGCAGAAAAGGAGCTTAGCTCAAAAAGTACGAGTATGCTTAAAACACTTATTGCGCCACAAACGTTGCCATCTGTAAGTAATTGGATGGACGAAATTAAATCTATTAAAGGTCTTTCTTATATGGATAATCTTCATTATGTTAATATTCCTAAAGGTGAAGATTATTGGGAAGCTCAGAATAATCCAGACGGTGATGCTATAAGGGCACTCTGTTATTATAGGGATGTTTTTATTGATGCAAGATCTACTAATGATGCAAAGGCTCAGGCACTAAAGATAATAGTTCATATAGTAGCAGACATTCATCAGCCTCTACATGCTGGTATGCCGCAAGATAGAGGAGGGAACGATATTCCAATAATATGGTTTGGTGAGCAAACCAATCTACATATGGTGTGGGATGAAAAAATAATTGATTCAGAAAAACTTAGCTATACAGAGTATGTTGATTTTATATATCCAGTATATTCAGTTCATAAGGCTGTTTGGTCTAACGCAAACATTTTGGCGTGGGTAGAAGAAAGTGTTGTTTTACGAGATAAAATATATGAATATCTTTATGACAGCAAGAAGAAGAGAAACAAAAAATATCTTGAATATAAATATCGTTATGATTTTTTGCCAGATCTTCACACAAGACTTACTCAGGCAGGAATAAGGCTGGCTGCATTTATTAACGAAATGGTAGATAAAAGGCAGAACACCTTTTGCGAAGAGCTAAAGAAGAGAACTAATAATGATGCTAAGTATGGGATACCAAAGGTTCTTTGATATTTCACTAAAAAGTATTTGATTTGGGTTTTTCTTGTTTGTAGCCTATTTATAGTTTTGATCCTTTATTGGAGGAATAATGCAGATACAAGAAAACCCAAGAGTACGTGCTGTAGAAAAAGTTTTAACTCGCAAACCTTTGTTTATGGATAATCGTCCTAAAAATATAACGGATATTTTTGAGGAGCTAGTCCTTACTTATTCAAAATTAAAAAAGTTACTTCCATCTAACATATATAATGATCTTTATAATTCTGCAGTTAGCGGTAAAACACTGCAAAGGTCTACGGCAGAGGCTGTAGCAGAGGTCATTAAGGATTGGGGAATATCAATGGGGGCTACACATTTTACTCATTGGTTCCAGCCACAAACAGATCTTTCTGCAGAAAAACATGATGCTTTCTTGTCTTTCGATGAAAACAAAAATCCAATAGTTAGGTTGTCTGCGTCTCAATTAATACAAGGTGAACCAGATGCTTCTAGTTTTCCTAGTGGTGGAAGAAGGAGCACCTTTGAAGCAAGAGGCTATACTGCGTGGGATCCAACATCTCCGATATTTATAATAGAGAATCCTAATGGAAGGACCTTGTGTATACCGTCTATATTTATCTCATACAATGGAGAAGCTTTAGACCTTAAAACACCTTTGATAAGATCTAACCTTTGTATACAAAAAGAAACCTTGAGGCTGTTAAAATTACTTGGAGATTCTAATACCAATTATGTTAACCCAACCGTTGGGGCAGAGCAGGAATATTTTCTTGTAGATAAATCCTTTTATAATTCAAGAGAAGATCTGTTGTTTTGCGGAAGAACACTTGTTGGTGGCTGGTCGCCCAAAGGTCAGGAACTAGAAGATCATTATTTTGGTTCTATACAACCAAGAGTAATGGCTTTTATGCAAGAGATAGAATATGAACTTTTTAGATTAGGAGTGCCTTGTAAAACAAGACATAACGAGGTAGCCCCAGCACAATATGAATTTGCACCTATCTTTGAGGAATCAAATATCGCATCTGATCATAATCAACTCGTAATGGAAACTATGAGAAAGATAGCCGATAAACACGGCTTGGCTGTCTTATTTCATGAAAAACCTTTTTCTAAGATAAATGGTTCTGGTAAGCATCTTAACTGGTCTTTATCGACGGACAAAGGGGATAATCTTTTAGAGCCAACAGAACATCCAAAAGATAACTACAGATTTTTGATGATGATGATCTCTGTGTTGAAAGGTATAGCAGAACATGGTGGTGCTTTAAGAGTGGCTGTTGCTACACATTCAAATGACCATAGGCTTGGAGCAAATGAAGCTCCTCCAGCAATAATGTCTGTTTTTCTGGGTAAGAATCTGCAAGATCTGTTCGATGATATACAAAAATATTCAGAAGATAATAATTCAAAGAAAGAACTTAAGATGGCGATAGAGATACAACACCTTCCAAGAATACGTATGGACGAGAGTGACAGGAATAGGACTTCTCCTTTTGCTTTTACTGGCAACAAATTTGAGTTCCGTTCCGTAGGATCATCTCAGGCTATAAGTTATCCTTTGACCGTTCTTAATGCTGTTATAGCTAGTGGTATGAGTTATGTTAGCAATGAACTTGAATTACAGTTGAAGAACACAAATGATGTGCCATCTGCTGTATTAGCTACTATAAGTAAGATAATGCCACAGGTAAGACATGTGCTTTTTGATGGAAATAATTATTCAGATGAGTGGAAATTAGAGGCTCAAAGAAGAGGATTGCCTATATTAAAAGACACGCCTAGCTCTTATGGGTGGTTTGTAGATAATTGTAAATTCCTTATAGATAGGTCAATTTATACAAAAGATGAGCTGGAAGCAAAAATACATATAATGTTAGAGCGCTACTCTAAGGCGGTACTTATAGAGGGTAGTTGTTTAATAGACATAATCAAGACCTTCGTTATACCGTCAGCAGAAGAAGAACTATATCTTAGAGAGAGAAGAGATGTAAGGGAAAAGAATACAAAAATGTTGAGTGACAGTGTGAGTGAGTTGGTAGATAAAATTGAAGAACTGGAATTGCTACATAAAAAATGTAAGCAAATTGAGGATTGTTTTTGTGTTTCACAAAGGTTGTCTGGTGAGATGCTACCTTTGTTTGAATGTATACACTCTCTATCTAATACGATCGAACAGAATACAAGAGATCATTTATGGAGACTACCAAAATACAGGGAGATGTTGTTTATTAGGTAGTTCTAGTTTATTTTTATTATAGGCTTTACTGGGCTATCAATCATTTTACTAATACTATTCCATAATACCGGCTTAGTGTTCATGTTGCATATTTTTTTGTTATTTAGAACAACCATAACGTCGTTACTTGTATATAAGCCTACATATTTTGTCATTATGTCAGATATTTGTAATGATGTTGTTCTGTCAGATATTTTGATGTTACCATTAAAATCATTCCAGCTGGATGTACAGGATATTAAGAATAAGATTATCTCTGCTTCTTTTTTTTCTTGGCCTTCTGGCATTTCTTCTATTTCTTTTGTCATTGCAAGATAGAATGAAGGTTCACATAAAAGACCAGCTATCACTTCTGTATAAATAAGATCATTGTCTATTATTTCTGTCACAAGTAAATCCAAGATCGTCGTTATGTTATCTGAAGATGTGTTGAGTGTCTTTTTTAACTTAGAGAGTACTTTTAAATTATTATAATTTTGGTCTATTTTATCCTTGTAATCATAATATAGTAACAGGTCTGATTTGTTTAATTCAAAATGTTTTGGATTTGCTTCGTCAACTAACAAGGACGTCTTACATATTTTTTCTGTTAAGGTTGGATCGTCTTTTGGAGTAGCTTCTATATCGTCTACTACGATATATAGTAGTCCATCTCTTACTAATAAGTCACTCACTCTATCGTCTGTAATACCCTTAGCACCTTCTACAAGAATATAATGTATTGTATAGTCTAGGAGTGATTGAAAGTTTCTAGGATATTTCCCTTCTGGTAAGAAACGAACCATTTTGCTTATGAGGATTTCTTCTTGTATATCTTTTGGCATTGTTTTGGTAAGAGATATTAGCTCTTTTTTATGCCCATATGATAGATTTGTGTCCCATAATTGTAACATTAATGTCAGTAGCTCTACTTCAAAATTTTCCAATTTTCTTAGGTTGTTCTCCGTTTCAGGCTTTGAACGTAAGTAGTTCAATCTATTTATTAATGTTTTTATAAAACCATCGTCAAAATAAAAGTAGGCGTGTTCTGCCTTTATACCATCCCAACGGATTTTTTCTAATGATTCAAATATTAGTGATGCAGTAGAAAGATTTATGCTTTTATTATTTATTCCGCCAAAAACAAATCTTATCATTGCAAGATCTATAGATGTAAGTTGACTTAAACGATCAACTTTCTTCATTGTCTTATAATAATCGATTATCTCACCATCTATTAAGAGTATGTCATTACTATCAATAGGCCCCGTCTTTTTATTGAATTTCTCTATACATATTTCTACTAATTCTGGTGTTGGTGTTCTAGAAAGTTCATCAGCATCTTCTATAAGATAATCTAAAGCGTATTCTCTTACCTTGCTGAAGCTTGTTCTTGTTTGAGAGAACACGCTAAATAAAGGTAGAACAAATATCAATAGTATAAAGAGACTTTTTTTCATTATAGTTTTACAGCCTTATTTGATTTGCTAGCATTTTTTATTGCCACATTGTTGTATGTATTTATTAGTGTTACTACAGATTTGTTATTGCTGCTTACAATATTATTTTTTGCAAGGCTATTTAACATATCTGTTGATGGGCAGGTTGTTAAATTGATATTTAGTCTATTATATATACTGCTGATTATATCAAAATATTCTACATCAAATGTTTGACCGTATTTTGCGTTGTTATAATAGAAGACACATCCTAGTAGCATTATCTCATAACGAATATCTAATGCTTTGTTTATATCACCTGCTAGTTCAAATTTTCTTGCAAGGTGTTCCATTGCAAAAATCATGTTGTCTGCAAATATTAAATCGACCACTTCTTCTGTTAATCTAAAGTCTTCTGATGAAGATATTATATGACGTAAGGCTTGCTCTACATACCACAAAAGTTCGTCGCCACTGTAGTCTGCTGGTATGTTTGCTCCCGTTACCGCCTTTATTCTGTTTATTACGTAATTTTTTGTTTCAAATTTTTTACCATCAATATTATTAGGTGTCTGGAACATATCCACAGATTGTTTTATTATCCATGTTTTAGGATTAAAACCATAATCTGTGTAACTTTTAACCTTATTTTCTAAATATTCAGTACTGCTTAATATGTCACCATTGTCCTTGTATGTAATTTCCTTTACAACTGTAACACCATTTTTGTCATATTCTGTGGAGTAGGTTTTTATTCCATTCTTGAATTGAACTGTTTTTCTTAGATTTCCTGTTTCTGAGTAATACATATGAAATAAACCGTATAGTTTTCCGTTACTGTAAGAACAAGATATTATCTTATTTCCATTATTAGAGAAAACATCATAGCTTCCTTCTAGTTTGCCATCTTTAATGGAGTATGTTCGATGAATCCTTCCATCGTTGTAATATTCTGTTATGTGTTTTATACCAGAAGGGTCAACTGTTATTTTATTGTTGATTTTGGTCTCTTTAATGCCAAATAAAGCACTTTTAGGATTTTGTTTAGCTTGGTATAGTTCTTCCACTGGTTCTTCAGTTCCTTTTGTCTCACTAAAATATAGTTCTTCTGCTTCTATTATGTCTTTTGGAGTTTCAGTTATTTTGCTTTCAGGTGTATTTGGGAACATTTGCCAATCAGACACGTAATCTGAATTCCTTACTTCCTGAGTTACTGGTTTATCTTCTGGATGCATTTCCCATGGAACAACATATTTATTAACAGGTTGTATGTTCTCTTGTGGTTTGCTAACGTTGTTGCTTCCCTCGTTGTCTGGGAACATCTGCCAGTCAGAAACATAATTTGTTGGTTCAGCTTTTTCTGGCTTAGTTGTTTCTCCTAATGGCAACCAATCAGGTACATATCCATTGCCACCGCTGCTACCACCATTTTGTGCTGATAAGTTGCTGGCTAAAAGTAAAACATAGAATAACAATAGTACCTTTTTGTAAAAATAATTCATGATATTTTAACTCCTTTTATTTTTTTGATCTCTTATTTAAGAAATCTTCTTTTTCTTCTGGTAAACCAAATTTCTTTAAAGTCTGTATCATTAAGTAAGCTGTTAATAGTTTAGTGTTTGTCATATCAGCCTTTTCTACAACTTCTTCTGGTATGTTGTTTATGTATATATCTATTAAATCATATACATTTGACATTCCTTTTGTATAGTCTGAGTAATTAGAACTAGCTAGTATTTTTTGGTGAATATTAGTGGCCATCAACAACATTATATTAGCTCTCCAAGGAATATGATCATTAGGATATCCGTCTTCGTCTAGATATCTTGGTTCCATCATCATTGGATAGAGGTTTACCATTAAGTAGCCCAAGAATTCAAAATCGTTTTTAGATTTACCAGAAAGACCTTTAGAAACATCTTTTTCTGTAAAATAACGATAATATGTGTTTGATGATGGGTCTGTTATATATCCTGAAGCATTATCTACAGAGAAGGCATATGTCGAAGGAGAATTTGAAATCTCTATTGGTAGAGTAACATTATTTTCTGGGCTCTGATAATTCAATAAAGAGCCATTTTTTTCACCAAATGATGTTAGAACATTTATTATGTTTTCTTTAAATCCGTTAGGGAATTCATAATATTTTGATGTCATTTCGTTTAGTATTTGGATAGCTCCATGCATATTACCAGTGACTAAGTTGTTATTAAACTCTTGCTCTAAGATAGTTCTTTGTTCCATATTTATTATACTTTCTGCCATCATATTGGGAGTTACTTTTTCTGAAAACTCTTTTGCTACTGGGCTTTCTACTTTAGTTCTTATATCTACAACGACATTTTTACTGAACTCTAGTGTTTCTTCCCAGTGTTCTTGAGAACCGACATAGTCTTTCTGATTTGCCAAAGCGTTAGATTTTCTTTGTTCATTATTACTAAGTTCAGCTAGTAGTAATTCTATACTTGGATCGTTGTCCAAGCTTTCTTGTTTGTTGTATTTAAATATTGTGCCTATTATGTAATCGAATATGTTTAGTACTTTTTGTTTGTCTTCTGGTTTTTTAAGATAACTTAAAGCTTCTTTTACGGTTTTGGGGCTTTGTCTTAATACTTTTATTATTTGTTGAAGGGCAGGTAAGTTGTCATACTTGTTGTATATGTATTCAAGTTCTTCGTCCGTTGGGTCAGGAGCTGTACTAAAAAGTACATCTAAAAAAACTTCTTTTTCTATATTAGCGAGGTTAATATTAAGGGCCATGATTTTGTCCATATTGAATATGCCGGGGAATAATTGATAGAATGTGTAGTGGTTTATTATTTCTGCGAGGTTGAATACTATTATCATTTTTCCTGTTTGTTTAAGGAAAGATGGTTTTGGATTTAATTGAGCTCTGTTTAGGTCTTGTATCCTTGAGTAGAGGTCTTTACACTTTCTTTTCTTTAATCCCTCTAACATTATCTTTGTAACGTGTATTGCTCTATCACTTACGATAGCCTCTGCCATTAAGAAAGAAGCCATTGTTGTACCCACTCTTGCGAAGGCATCTAAAGATAGGTTCGTTTCTCTGAATAATTCCCATGCGGCACTTCTTATTGCTTCATTCTCGTGGTGGAGATCGCTGAATAATTGTATATATTGTGGAACTATTTGTGCTGCCCACATGCCCAGCGTCATACTAATGGCCGGTAAAGCAATGCTTTTTATAGTATAATTAGTTAGATAAGTCTTATTCCATGTTGGATATAAATTTCTGTAAGAAGATCTTGTCATTTCTTTCATTATTTTTGTTTGTGCAGCACCTAATTGAACTCCGTATGAAACAAAAGAAAATGAAGCAAAGCTTAT
>CAYPMK010000037.1:0-3541 GCA_964411885.1 uncultured Bdellovibrionales bacterium | reverse complement strand
TCTAGATTTTTAAATTTTTCTTGTTCTTCTGGTGTTAGTTTTGCTTCATTGTTTTTGTATTTCTTAAATTCCTCTTTCTTTACCTTTAAAGTAGCCCTCTTTTTTGCTAGTTCTTCTTTGTTTATAGGTTCTTTTACTACTAAAGGAGCTTCTGGATTCAACCTCTCCATCGGCGTTATTATGTTTTCTGTTAATATCGTAAGATTTTTTAGATCTGTTTCGTGTAATTTACCTTTTCTAAGATATGTTTTTGCTAGTGATGAAAATGTATTTTTTTGTTTGTTTGGATTTTTAAGTTCAGATTCTTCTAGTAGATATATTATTGATGTTCTTTCATTTTGACTTAGGTTGCTAGAAAATACTTTCTTTAATATTTTTAATGCTTCAGATTTTATCCTAAAGTCTTTGACGTAGGCTTCTTGTTTTGCTTTTTCTGTTATAAGAAGAGTATATCTGGCTATTTTATCCATAAGGAAGATCTTTCTAACACTTACATTACCTTCTGGTATTTTTTCTCCTATGAATTGAACAGTTCCGTCCTTTAGTATTTCTGTTTTCCCATTAGAAACGTAGTCGCTTGTTTTATTTAAAAGAGATGAAGTTGCTTTACTTAATTCTTTTATGTTCTTCTCATATTTTTCTATCCATTTATCCCACTTATTAATGGTCTCATCTATGTATTTATGAAATTCATCAATACTTTCTAGGGGCTCTATATCTGCTACTTTAGGTAAAGACAAATTTATACTTTGATGATGTTTCCTTTTATAGACTTCAATATAAGGGTCTAGTTCATTTGCCTTTTTTTGTTCTATCTCCATAAACTCTTTGTTGAGTTCATCTGGTGTTTTGCATCCATTTTCTTTTAATATCTTTATTACTTCAGCTTCTATATCTGGAGTAATGACTTCAGGGAGTAGAGCAGTCGTTTTTTCTAAATTTACAAGGTATGTTCCTAGTCTATTTAAGTAGTCTGAGATCTTTTGATCAAAACTAGGAAAAGCTCCTTTTTCTATATAAAATAAATTACCTTTATTATCTATATAACTTCTTATCTCATTTTCAGTTAGCTCTAGTTCTCCATTCTTTATTACATCTTTAAATTCAAATAGCTGGTCTGCGGCTGGTATGTTCTTTATAAATTTTGGATCTATAACTCCAGTCCTATCATATTCAGCACGAGCCTGTTCATTTGATAATATTGCATATGCTTCAGCTATTTTAGAGAAAAGGTCTTTATATTCTTGTCGTTTTGAATCTTTTTCTTTAGGACTTAAACTGCTATTATTTAATTCTGCTTCTATTTTATCTGTGTGATAGATCTTTGATTTATCACGGTATGCTTTCTTGATTTCTTCTTGGTTTGCATTTCTTGGAACGCCTAATCGATCATATAAATTGTCTGTTTGTGCATTAAGGATGTTTAATGAGCTAATTAAAAGAGCTAATATAAAAAATGATTTTATAAGTGAGCGCATTAATACACACCTCTACGTGTTTACTTGACCAAGTATTTTAAGCAAAAGCCATGCCATTAATAAAGTCTAGTTATAATAGAGGTTTAGCTTATATAAAAGAGTATAAAATGAAGGGTTTTTATTACATGTGAACAAAAAATTTACACTTAATGGTATAATGACATGATATGTCAAACATAAGCCTTTCCAAAATAACACTACTCAATGCGGGATGGGAAGGCGGCAATGTTTTACTACATAAATTATCCAATAAAAAACTAAGTAAAGACAATAAGTTTGTTAGTATAAGTAAAGCAGGTGGAATGGCTGTTGTTGTTTCTGAACTTCCTTCTGCTCTTTTAAAATATGGTAAAGATGAAAAGATATCTTTTGTTATTAACAGTGTTAGCCCTTATATCAGTGGTGCGATACGCGACACCAGTTTGTCGTCTTTGATAAGAGAAGGATATCTTTCTAAGTATACAGATATTAAAACTAAATATGATGGAATTCAGTACAGCGTAGAGGTTTATCAGGGAAAAACTGACTTTGGATACCAATATCTTTTAAAATCAAATGTCTGGGACGGCAAATTTGGTGGCAATATGAGCCCCTATGTTCTTACACTTAAGGGCAGAGAAGAAGAGGATGAGTTACGGAAAATATTTGAACCTAACAACGAGCACACTCTAGGACTATTAGAAGAAAAGGCTTATATAGTTTTTGCTCAAAGTGTTGCAAAATTGTATGAACTGCTTAAAGCAGATTGTGCAATACTACATGATTATCATTCAGGATTAGCCGTGCTTTATAACGAAGACATAAAACCGGTATTGATAGGTCATAACATGGCGTATCAGGGGATTATGGCTATAAATAAGAGGCTGCTAAAGAATGGCTATCATGAATTGAATCATATGGTCGCGTTGAAGGATCTTTCTAGACGTCTTTGTTTAGACGAAACGGTAGTGCATAAATATTTTAGAACTTGGTGTACTCCTGTTGATGTGGGTGTTGGTAATATACTGCAGGCAGTGCTTAAAAAATGTAGAGAACTTACAGGTATAAGTGCAACCACTGTTAGCGAAGGTTATGCCAATGAACTAAAGGAAACTTATGAAGAATTAAAAAGACGAATAGAGAGCTCTCAGCCTTATAAATTAAGCCAAGATCATTTTGATGTTGAAAAAGTTCGGATGAGGATAAAGGATTTTTATAGAACACATTTTGATATATTCATAAGTGATAGCGAAGCAGACAGATCTTTATTGCTAGAAGAGAGTAGAGGGCTTGAAGAATTAAGACGAGCAAATATAGTTGGCATATTGAACGGTCTTGATAAAGAAAAACATGCCTCAAGGAATAGATTGTTAAGAGATATAATCATTAACCCTTATTCTTTTGAATGGAATAATATAGAAACACCATTGTTCATTAAGAACGTTATAGCAAAGGACCCAGATTTTAGGGATGGGTTGAACTATCATCAATCCCAACCAATAAGGGTGTTTAGAGCAAAATCATTTTTGAGAAAAATATTGTTGATGGAGTCTTTTCCCTCTAAAGAACATAGAGAAATATGGGATGATACTACATCTTTTATTCATTATTCATGGGGTCGTTTAGTCGATCAAAAGAATATCCCTCTTATAATATCAGAGGCTGAACATATCACTAAAAGAGGTGGTATATTGATACTTGTGGCTGCAAACCCAGATGATTCTTTAGCAAGAAAGATAGAAGAAGCTGGTTATCTTAAGTCAAAAGAACTTTTATCTAAAGGATTGAGGTTTGCGTTTACGTCTAAATTTGACTTAAGAGGATCCATTTTTGCAGGAGGTGCAGACCTTGTTCATGTGCCTTCTAGATATGAGCCATGTGGTCTTACAGATATGGAGTCTTATTGGATGGGAACTCCAGTCGTGGCTAATTTAGTTGGTGGACTTGGTAAGGGAGGATATGCAGTTGGTAATTTTACAGCAGATCCAACTTCTATGGAGTCGATGCGTTTACTCTATAGAAGAGTGTATCAAAGAGCTATTAACATTAAAAAATATTATCCTCAAAAATGGAGAGAGCTTTGT
>CAYPMK010000036.1:0-14587 GCA_964411885.1 uncultured Bdellovibrionales bacterium | reverse complement strand
CAGAGAAGGTGGTAGAACCGTTGGCGCAGGCGTTGTAAGCGAAATAGTTAAATAACCACGGAGTTGAATTATGAACGAGACTGGAAAGATAAGAATAAAGTTAAAAGCGTTCGATCACAAACTGCTTGATCAATCTACTAAGGAAATAGTGGATACAGCCAAAAGGACTGGCGCAAAAGTCGCTGGACCTATCCCACTTCCTGTAGCAATAGAAAGATACACAGTCCTTCGTTCGCCACACATAAATAAGAAGTCAAGAGAACAGTTCGAGATCCGTACACATAAAAGGATGATAGACATTCTTGAACCAACACAGCAGACGGTTGATGCTTTAATGAAGCTAGATCTTTCTGCAGGTATAGACGTAGAGATAAAACTTTAGGAGCATGAAAAGTGAAGGTAGCAGTTTACGATAATAAGAAGAAAAAAATAGAAGATATCGATCTAAAGGACGATGTCTTTGGTGTAGAGATCAACGAAGGTCTGTTACATCAAGTGGTCCTTGCACAACTTGCTGGTAAAAGAGCAGGTACAGCCTCTACAAAAGATAGAGGTGAGGTTAGCGGTAGCACTAAAAAACTTTTCAAACAGAAAGGTACCGGTAATGCAAGACCCGGTAGCATAAAATCACCATTGCAATATGGTGGTGGTATAGTTTTTGGTCCACACCCAAGAAGTTTTGCTCAAAAAGTTAATAAGAAAGAATATAAGAATGCTATTCGTTCAGCTATCGCTGATAGAATAAAATCTGGTTCTTTCTACGTCGTTAATGAAATAAAACTTCCAGAAGCAAAAACAAAAACAGTAAGTACTATGCTCAAGAGCTTTGATATATCAAAGTGTCTAATAGTGGATATAGATAATCCACAGTTAAAACTTTCTTCAAGGAACATCTATGGTGTTAAAGCGGTAAAACCAGAACAAGTTACTCCATACGATATCCTTAAATATGAGAACGTTCTTTTAACTAAAGCCGCTCTTGAAAAACTAAGCGAGTACATCTCTTAATCAGGATACAGGAGAAATATTATGGAAAGGTTATATGAAATAATTAAAAGGCCTCTTATGACTGAAAAGAGTACAGTCGCTGGTGAAAAACAGAATGCCTATGTCTTTGAAGTTGTGAATGATGCAGACAAAACAGAAATAAAAGATGCAGTAGAAAAACTTTTTGAAGTTAAAGTTAAGAGTGTCAATACTCAGGTTGTTCACGGTAAAGTGAAAAGAGTATCTGGCAGATATTATGGCAAGAGATCTAAATGGAAAAAGGCTGTAGTTACTTTGCAAGAAGGCCACAAGATACAGCTTGTTGAAGGTGTGTAAGGAGGAACGATGGGCTTAAGGAATTTTAAACCAACAACGCCTACTAAAAGAGGTACCGTTTCTGCGGACTATTCAGAATTAACGGTTAAAAAACCATCTACAAAATCTCTTCTTAAGAAGAAAGCAAAAAAAGGTGGAAGAAACAACCAAGGCGTAGTTACCGTTAGATGGATAGGCGGTGGACATAAACAAAAATACAGGATCATAGATTTTAAGAGAGATAAATATGAGATCCCAGGAGTTGTAGCTACTATAGAGTATGATCCTAATAGAACATCAAGAATAGCTCTTGTTAATTACAAGGACGGAGAAAAAAGGTACATCATAGCACCAGACGGTCTTAAAGTTGGTGACAATGTACTTAGATCAGATAATGCAGAAATAAAAGTTGGGAACTGTTTAAAGATAAAGAACATCCCTGTTGGTACTATGGTACACAACGTCGAAATAAGACCTGGTAAAGGTGGACAAATAGCAAGGTCTGCTGGATCTTTTGCTCAGATACTTGGCAAAGAAGATGTTTACGCACAATTAAGGATGCGCAGCGGAGAAGTTAGAAAAGTACTTGTTGAGTGTATTGCTACTATTGGTCAGGTAGGTAATCTTGATCACGAGAACACTACGACTGGTAAAGCTGGTAAGTCTAGATGGAAAGGTATTAGACCAAGGGTTAGAGGCGTTGTCATGAACCCTGTTGATCACCCACACGGTGGTGGAGAAGGAAAAACATCTGGTGGTAGACCATCTGTTACTCCTTGGGGAAAACCAACGAAAGGTTATAAGACAAGAAAGAACAAGAGAACTCAGAAATATATAGTAAGGAGTCGCCATCAGGCGTAATAGGAGGGATTAACTTGGCAAGGTCTGTTAAAAAAGGTCCATTTATTGATGACCATTTGATGAAGAAAGTAGATAAAGCTGCTTCTGCTGGTAGCAGACAGGTAATAAAAACATGGTCAAGGCGTTCTACTATATTTCCAGAAATGGTAGGACTTACAATAGCTGTTCACAATGGAAAGAAATTTGTTCCAGTGTTTGTGACAGAGAACATGGTAGGGCATAAACTTGGTGAGTTTGCAATAACAAGAACCTTCCATGGACATGGTGCAGAAAAAGCAGAAGCATCATCCTCTTCTGATAGCAAACCAGCTGCATAAGGATAATTAAGGAGAATATTTTATGGCAGAAGTAAGTGTAAAAACAAGGTTCGTAAGAATAGCGCCAAGAAAGCTTAGACTTGTGTCTGATCTTATAAGAGGCAACATGGTCGGAGAGGCTATCAACACGTTAAAGTTCACAAACAAGAGAGGCGCAAAGGTTGTATACAAGGCCATCATGAGTGCAGTCGCTAATGCTCAGAGCAAAGGGACTATCAACGTCGATAATCTTTACGTAAAAAAGATACATGTCGATGAAGGTCCTGTTATGAAAAGATTTATGCCAAGAGCTCAGGGAAGAGCTACTCAAATTAGAAAAAAAATGAGTCATCTTAATGTAATTTTGGATGAGAAATAGGAGGTAATAACTTGGGTCAGAAAGTACATCCGTATGGATTTAGATTAGGTGTTAACAAGACTTGGATATCTAGATGGTTCACAGAAAAAGATTATGCAAAAAATCTTCATGAGGACCTACAGATAAGAAAGTATGTTAAGGAGAACCTTAAATTTGCAGGTGTTTCAAAAGTAGATATTGAAAGAGCTGTTGGAAAAGTTAAGGTTAATGTTCATACAGCAAGACCGGGCGTTGTTATAGGCAAGAAAGGTCAAGGTATAGAAACATTAAAAAACAGTATACAAAAGCTGACCAAGAACGAGGCTGTCCTTAATATAATAGAAGTTAAAAGACCAGAAATGGATGCACAACTGATATCAGAAAACATAGCTATGCAGCTAGAGAAAAGAGTAGCTTTTAGAAGAGCAATGAAAAAAGCTATTTTCAATGCAAGAAAATTTGGTGCTAAGGGTGTTAAAATAAAATGTTCAGGTAGATTAGCAGGATCAGAAATAGCAAGAAGTGAATGGTACGTCGAAGGATCTGTTCCTCTACATACACTTAGAGCAGATATAGACTACGGTTTTGGTGAAGCAAAAACTGTTTATGGAATCATCGGAATAAAAGTTTGGGTCTATAAAGGTGACATAATAGATACAAGAGCTGCTGGAAGGAGTGAATAGCAATGGCTTTAAGTCCAAAAAGATCAAAGTATAGAAAACAAATGAGAGGCAAAATGAAAGGCAATGCAACCTCTGGGGCTAAACTTAGCTTCGGTGACTTTGGCCTTCAGTGTCTTGATTCAGGGTTTATAACAGGAAAACAGATAGAGTCAGGCAGAGTGGCTATATCAAGATCCGTAAAGAAAGGTGGTAGGGTTTGGATAAGAGTTTTCCCTGATAAACCTTATACAAAAAAGCCTACCGAAGTAAGAATGGGTAAAGGAAAAGGTCCGGTAGAAGAATGGGTAGCTCCAGTAAAACCCGGAAGGATAATATATGAGATGGAGGGTGTTACAGCAGATATTGCTTTAGAGGCCCTTTCTACAGCGGGGAGCAAACTTCCTGTTAAGACTAGATTCATTAAGAGGGAGGGACTGTAAGATGTTGAAGCCTTCAGAATTAAGATCACTTTCAGTTGATGATCTTAAAGCAAAAGTAAAAGATATCAACGAAGAGATATTTAAAATACGTATGCAAAGTGCAACAGGTGCTGTTACTAACAAGACCCTTACTGTTACAAAAAGAAGGGATCTTGCAAGAGTTAAGACAGTATTGAATGAAAAATTGAGAGGAGCAGTTAAATGAACCAGACCAGAGGACAAATAAAGACCCTTACCGGTACTGTTGTTAGCAACAAAATGGAAAAAACTATCGTTGTTAACGTTACAAGAAAATATAAACATCCAAAATACGGTAAATATATAAACGTGAATAAAAAATATTATGCTCACGATGAGAAGAATGAAGCTGTTATTGGCGACGAAGTTATGATCGGCTTTAGTCGTCCTATAAGCAAAACAAAGAAATGGAGACTGTTAAAGGTCACTAGGAAGGTGGTAGAGGTATGATACAGGTTCAAAGTAATTTAAACGTAGCTGACAACTCTGGCGCAAAGACCGTTATGTGTATAAAGGTTCTTGGTGGATCAAAAAGAAGGTACGCTAGGATAGGCGACATAATAGTTGTATCCATAAAGGATGCTATTCCTACTTCTAAGATAAAGAAGGGCTCTGTTGCAAAGGCTGTTGTTGTAAGAACTAAAAAAGAACTTGGTAGAGAAGATGGTTCTTATATAAGGTTCGACGATAATGCGGCTGTTATAATAGATGCTCAAAACGAACCCGTTGGAACCAGAATATTTGGTCCAGTGGCAAGAGAGCTGAGAGCTAAAAAATTCATGAAGATAATTTCACTAGCTCCGGAGGTACTATGATACGCAAGGGTGACACCGTTATAGTTAAGACGGGTAAAGAGAAAAGAAAAACAGGAAAGGTTCTAAGAGTAATAGATTCTGGATCTAGAGTACTTATTGAAAAGCTTAATATAGTAAAAAAGAACTCTAAACCAACTCAGGCTAATCCTGCAGGTGGTATAGTCGAAAAAGAAGCTCCGATTAATACAAGTAACGTCATGATATTTTGTTCTCACTGCAACAAAGGTGTAAGAACCGGCTTTAAATCAGTGAAAGATAAAAAAGTTCGTTACTGTAAAAAATGTGAGAAGAATATCTAGGAGGATCGTCGTGGTAAGGTTGTTAGAAAAATATAGAAAAGAAGTTGTTCCGGCTCTTAAAGCAGAGTTTAAGTACAAGAACATCATGCAAGTTCCAAAAATAGAGAAGATAGTAGTTAACGTATCTACATCAGAGGCACTTACAGAGCCAAAGATATTAGACGCTGCTCAAAAAGAGATAGCAAGTATTACTGGACAAAGACCGGTAATAACAAAGGCTAAAAAATCGATCGCTGGTTTTAAACTTAGAGAAGGTCAAAAACTAGGTGTTGCTGTAACTCTAAGAAGAGAAAAGATGTATGAGTTTATGGATAGATTGATAAACATAGCTCTACCAAGAGTAAGGGACTTTAGGGGAGTTTCTCCTAAGGCTTTTGATGGAAGAGGTAACTACACTATAGGTCTTAAGGAGCAAATAGTGTTCCCAGAAATAAATTTTGATAAGGTCGATAAACCACGAGGTATGAACATAACTATAGTTACATCGGCTAAGACGGATGCAGAAGGAAGAGCTCTTCTTGCTAAGATGGGTATTCCTTTTAGGCAGTAATTAAGGAGGTTTAAGTTGGCAAAACTTTGTAAATTCGAGAAAATGAAAAAAACACCTAAATTTGAGGTGAGAAAAAGGAATCGTTGCAAGATATGTGGAAGAGCAAGAGCATATCTAAGACGTTTCGATATGTGCAGACTTTGTTTTAGAGAATTATCACTGAGAGGAGAAATCCCCGGTGTAACAAAGGCTAGTTGGTAAAGGGAGGAGAATAAAAATGCATCACGATCCAATATCAGATTTTCTTACAAGGATACGTAACGCTAACTTGGCAAAACTGCCAAGAGTTGCGATACCTTCTTCTAAGATGAAACTGAACATACTTAAGATACTAAAGGATGAAGGTTATATAGCTGATTACAGCATGAGTGAAAAGTACCATGGTGTAATTAAGATATACCTCAAGTATGATAACAGCGGTAAACCGATGATATCAACACTTCAAAGAATGAGCAGGCCCGGTAGACGTTATTATAGTAAGTCAAATCAGGTTCCAGAATCATTGAATGGTTTTGGTATAACTATCGTTTCCACCTCTAAAGGAATGATGACAGATAAAGAAGCAAAAAAGCTTAATGTTGGTGGAGAGGTAATTTGTAAGGTTTGGTAAAAATTTAAGGAGTATTTAGATATGTCCAGAATAGGTAAAAAACCAGTTTCAATACCAAAAGGCGTTAAGATCGAGGTAAAAGGTCAAAGCGTTAAGGTAACAGGCCCGAAAGGTAACCTTGAGTATGTTTGTCCAACAGGGATAGGCGTTAAACAAGAGAGCGAATCCTTGTTAGTATCAAGGGCCAACGACGAAAGAAATACCAGAGCACTTCATGGACTTGCAAGAACACTTATAAACAATATGGTTGTAGGTGTTTCTGAAGGTTTCAAAAAAGAGTTGGATATAATAGGCGTTGGTTATAAGGCACAACTCAGGACAAAAGATATATTAACTCTATATCTTGGTCATTCACACTCAATTGATTTCTTTGTCCCTAAGGGAATCACAGCGATTGTTGAGGCTGGAAAGGGTACAACAAAAATAAAAATAGAAGGTTGTGATAAACAACTCGTTGGAGAGATAGCAGCTCAGATAAGAAAACTAAGAGGCCCAGAGCCATATAAAGGTAAGGGCGTAAGGTATTCAGATGAGATCGTTAAGAAGAAAGTTGGTAAAGCCGTCGTTGGTGCTAAGTAAGGAGGAAGTTTATAATGTCTAAGAAGGTAACAAAAACAACAAGTGCTAGATATGCTTCTAGGCGTTTCAGAAAAGATAGGATACGCAATAAACTATCTGGAACTGCAGAATGCCCAAGAATGAGCGTCTTTAAAAGTGACATACACTTTGTAGTTCAACTTATAGACGATGAAACAGGCAGTACAATGTTACAGTGTTCAACTATGGATAAAGAACTAAGAGGTCTTGTAAAGGCAAATGTAACTGGTGCTAAAAAGATGGGTAAACTTGTTGCAGAAAAAGCTATAGAAAAGAACATAAAGAAAGTTGTTTTTGATAGGAATGGATATAGATATCATGGCGCTGTAAAAGCGCTTGCAGACGCTGCTAGAGAAGCAGGTCTTACCATATAGTGAAGTTTTAGGAGGTGCTGATTGGCATTCAAGAGTAATAACAAAGAAGCTACTAACGAATATGTTGATAAGATAGTGGCTATTAACAGGGTCGCCAAGGTTGTTAAGGGAGGAAAAAGATTTAGCTTTTCCGCTTTAGTGGTCGTAGGTGATGGTAATGGTAAAGTAGGCATTGGTCTTGGTAAAGCAGCAGAGGTCCCAGAAGCGATAAGAAAGGGATCAGAGAAAGCAAAAAAGACCATGGTCGCTGTGCCATTGATGGAAGGAACTATTCCGCACGCTGTTAAAGGAAGATTTGGTTCTGCTGAAGTGGTCATGAAACCAGCTGGTGGTGGTACTGGTGTTATCGCCGGTGGCGCTGCAAGAGCTATACTAGAAGCTGCTGGTTTTAAGAATATATTAACAAAGAGTCTTGGCTCAAATAATCCTCACAATGTCGTTAAAGCTACATTGCAAGGATTGCTTAGCATGAAGACTCCTGAAAAGTATTCAGAAGCAAGAAAAACTGTTGTATCCGTAGAGGATCGCTAAATAATCAAAGAGGTATTTTGTGATGGCTGTTGAAAAAAAGAAAAAGACCACCGCTGCAAAGGGTAAAACAATTAAAGTTAAATTGATCAGGAGTTCTATAGCTTGTACACCAAAACAAAAAGCTACCGTAAAAGGTTTAGGACTTACAAAGATGAACAAAACAGTAACTTTAGAAGATACTCCTTGTGTTAGGGGTATGATAAACAAGATAATACACATGGTAGAGGTTACATTATGATAAAGCTAGGAACACTAAAACCTTCAAAGGGTGCAAAACACAAAACAAAAAGATTGGGTAGAGGTAACAGCAGTGGACACGGTTCTACCTCGACGAAAGGTAACAAAGGACAGATAGCAAGAAGTGGTGGGTATCATAAGGTTGGTTTTGAAGGTGGTCAGATGCCACTTCAAAGAAGATTACCAAAATTTGGTTTTACCAATTTTGCAAGAAAGGAATATACAGTTGTTAATCTTTCAAGAATAAACACTCTTCCTAATGATAAAGAAATAACTCCAGATCTTTTGGTAGAATTTGGTGTTATTAAGCAATCACAAAAAGAGAGTCTTAAAATACTTGGAACAGGAAGCGTTGATAAAGCATACAATATAAAAGCTCACAAGTTCAGCGACTCAGCTGTTAAAAAGTTAACTAAATCTGGCGGAAAAGCGGAGGTGATAGCTTGAGTACTACCGGGGGGATAGGTGCGGCAAGTATATCTAAAATACCAGAACTAAGAAAAAGGATACTGTTCACAATATTCATTATCGCTGTATATAGGTTAGGGTCTCATGTACCAACACCGGGTATAGACACAGTTGCCTTATCTGCTTTTTTTGAAAGGGCAAGTGGTACCATCTTTGGCGTTTTTAATATGTTCTCTGGAGGAGCTCTTAAGAGATTCTCTATTTTCGCTCTTGGTATAATGCCTTACATAAGTGCATCCATTATTATGCAACTTTTGACCATAGTACTTCCTGCTTTAGAAAGGCTTTCTAAAGAAGGTGATCTTGGAAGAAAAAGAATAACTCAATATACAAGGTATGGCACCGTCGTTCTTTGTGTAGTCCAAAGTTATTTTATAGCAAAAAGTTTAGAAGGAATGAGAAGTCCAAATGGAGCTTCGGTAGTAATAGATCCGGGTCTTTCATTTAGATTAATGACAATTCTAACTCTTACCACAGGTACTACTTTTATTATGTGGTTAGGAGAGCAAATAACAGAAAGAGGTATTGGTAACGGTATATCACTTATAATATTCGCTGGTATAGCTGCAGGTATACCAGGCGGTTTTATGCAATCGTTAAAATTGTTCCAGTCTGGACAGATAACAGCGTTTGCAGTAGTTGCTGTATTAACAGTAATGATCTTTGCTATAGCATTCATAATTTTTATGGAAAGATCACAAAGAAGGATACCTGTTCAGTATGCAAAAAGAGTAATAGGAAGAAAACTATATGGTGGTCAGAACTCACATTTGCCATTAAAACTCAACTCAGCTGGTGTTATTCCTCCAATATTCGCATCATCAATAATATTGTTCCCTGCTACGATAGCTCAGTTTAGTAACGTCGGCATATTTAAACATCTTCAGCAGATAATGATGAGTAGATCATTGGTCTATAACTTGGTATATATTTCTCTTATCATATTCTTCACGTATTTTTATACAGCAGTTACCTTTAATCCGGTAGATGTTGCAGAGAATTTAAAACGTAATGGTGGTTTTATTCCGGGTATAAGGCCGGGCAAGACGACCTCGGATTATATAGACGCTGTATTAACAAGAATAACTCTTGTTGGTGCTCTATATATAGCTGCTGTTTGCGTGTTACCAGAAATAATGACATATAAGTTTAAAGTACCTTTCTACTTTGGTGGTACTTCGCTTCTCATACTCATTGGTGTTGCTTTAGACACTGTATCACAAATAGAATCATATCTTTTGACCAGGAACTACGACGGGTTTATTAAGAATGCACGTCTTAGAGGCAGAAGAGGATGAGTTCTATAATACTCCTGGGTGCCCCCGGGAGCGGTAAGGGGACACTTGCACAACAATTAAAGACTAAGCTAAATATACCTCACATCTCTACTGGAGATATGTTCAGAGAAGCTGTCAAAGGCAATACTCCTATGGGAGTAAAAGCGTCTTCATATATGAAAGACGGACATCTTGTACCAGACGATATAACCATAGGTGTTGTAGACGAAAGATTTACTAAAGAAGATGTAAAGAAAGGTTTTATACTTGATGGTTTTCCTAGGACGATTCCTCAGGCAGAGGCTTTTGATTCAATAATAAAGAACAAAGGACTTAAAATAGATGCCGTTATACTTTTAGACGTAGATCAAGGTCTTATAGTAAGAAGGATCACGGGAAGAAGAAGCTGCCCATCTTGTGGCAATGTTTATCATATAGAGACTGTAAAACCAAAAGTAGAAGGTATATGTGACTCATGCTCGACTAAATTAATACAAAGAAAAGATGACACAGAAGAAGTAGTGAAAGAAAGACTAGAAACTTATGAGAAACAAACAGCTCCGTTAATAGATTTTTACTCTGCAAAAAAAATATTACTTAAGATAGATGCTTCACGATCTCCAAACTATATGATGCAGCAACTGGAGGTCCTTGGTTTTTGATCTTTTATAAATCAGATGACGAAATACAGATGATGAGAAAATCTGGTCGAATAGTAGCAGATGTGCTTTCCCACATAAAAAAACATATAAAAGCTGGTATGAGCACTTTAGAAGTAGAGAGCATTGCTTTAGATAGGCTCAAGACCATAGCTCCAGATGCAATTCCCTCTTTCAAGGGATATATGGGGTATCCAGCCTCTATTTGTATCTCAATAAATAGTGAAGTCGTGCATGGGATACCCTCAAAGAACAAGATAATTCTTGATGGGGATATAGTAAGTATAGATTTTGGCGTTATAAGTAATGGTTATCATGGAGATTCTGCTTTTAGCATACTCGTAGGGAACGGTTCAGAGGATACTAGAAGGTTGTTAAGGGTTGCAGAAGAATCTCTCTATGAGGGAATAAAGTACGCTAAGGTCGGTGGAAGACTTCATGATATATCGTACGCCATACAGGATCATGCAGAAAGCCATGGATATTCGGTAGTTAGGGATTTTGTTGGACATGGTATAGGGAAAAACATGCATGAATCACCTCAGGTTCCAAACTTTGGGGATAAGGGTACAGGCCCTAAAATACTTAGTGGCATGACCATTGCCATAGAGCCTATGGTGAATGTTGGTGGACCAGATGTTTTTGTACTTAACGACGGCTGGACAGCGGTTACAAGTGATGGTAGTCTCTCTGCACATTTTGAGCACACAATTGCAATAACCGATAAAGGGACCTATATATTGACAGAACTTTGAGAGAGGTTTAAGGATGTCTAAAGAAGATTATTTTGAAGTGGAAGGTACGGTGCTGGAGCCCCTTCCTAATGCTATGTTTAGGGTACAATTGGAGAATGGACACAAGATATTAGCTCACATCTCTGGAAAGATGAGGATGCACTACATTAAGATACTTCCGGGAGACAAGGTTAAAGTAGAAATGTCCCCTTACGATCTTAATAAGGGAAGAATCATTTACAGGGAGAAATAATTATTGACAGCAAAGGGATATTTTATATATAGTCACTTGCCTTTTGTTTAGAGGTGCATTCGGAGGATTAAAATGAAAGTCAGAGCATCGGTCAAAAAGATCTGTGATAAGTGTAAGATCGTCAAAAGAAAAGGTGTTGTAAGAGTTATATGCTCCAACACTAAACACAAACAGAAACAGGGTTAAGGGAGGATTTCCATAAAATGCCAAGAATAGCAGGTGTAGACGTTCCAGCGAATAAAAGAATAGAGATTGGTTTGACCTACATATACGGTATAGGAAGATCAGTTTCCAAAATGATACTAGAAGAAGCTGGTATCGACGTAAATAAAAGAGGAAGCGAACTTACAGAAGCCGACATGGCTAATATAAGGAAGATCCTAGAAGCTAAATATAAAGTGGAAGGAGATCTTAGAAAAGATCTTTCCATGAATATAAAAAGATTAATGGACCTTGGTTGTTATAGAGGACAAAGACACAAAAAAGGTCTTCCAGTTAGAGGACAAAACACAAGATCTAATGCAAGAACAAGAAAAGGTCCTAAAAAGACCGTCGCTGGTAAAAAATCTATAAAGGCCATGAAGTAGTTTTCAGGGTAACAAAGGAGATTTAATAGAATGGTCATACAGAAGTCAAAAGTAGAATCGACACCAAAGAAAAAGGTGAAAAGGAATGTACCTAACGGTATCGTTTATGTTCAAGCTTCATTCAATAACACGATCATAACTTTTACAGATCCTCAGGGCGGTGTTATTGCTTGGTCAACATCTGGAGCTGCAGGCTTTAAGGGATCAAGGAAGGGAACTCCTTTTGCTGCACAAATAGCTGCCGAGGCTGCCGGCAAAAAAGCTCTTGATGCAGGAATGAGGAACGTTAACGTTTACATATCAGGACCCGGCGGTGGCAGAGAAGCTACACTCAGAGTTCTTAACACTTTGGGATTCAAAGTAGGTATGGTTAAAGATATAACACCTATACCTCACAATGGTTGTAGGCCTGCAAAAAGAAGAAGGGTCTAGTCTATAAAATAAAGATTTAAGAGGAGAAACGACATTGGCTCGTTATACAGGATCTAAATGTAAATTATGTAGAAGGGAAGGTAAAAAACTTTTCCTTAAAGGTGAAAGATGTTTCACCGACAAGTGTGGCTATGAAAGAAGGCCATATCCTCCGGGAGCTAACGGACAAGGAAGAGTAAAGTTCACCGAATATGGTGTTCAGCTCAGAGAAAAACAGAAAGTTAAAAGAATGTATGGACTTGATGAAACACAGTTCAGATTATTCTTTGTTAGAGCTTCAAGGCTTAAGGGTGTTACTGGCGAAAATCTTCTATCTATGTTGGAAAGAAGATTGGACAACGTTGTATATAAAATGGGCTTTGTTGGTTCAAGACAACAGGCAAGACAAACAGTTAAGCATGCTCACTTCTTATTGAACGGTAAAAAGGTGAATATACCTTCATTGTTAGTTAAGAAGGGCGATGAAATATTAATAAAAGAAAAGAGCAGGACTAATCCTGTGTTCGTAGAGAATATTCAGTCTTTAGGCAGGAAAGAAATACCAAGATGGCTAGCCGTCGACGGTGGTGCCTTCAAGGGTACTGTAACTGATCTGCCAGTAAGAAGCGATATTACGGCTGACGTAGAAGAACGTCTGATCGTAGAGCTCTACTCCAAATAAGTAATAAGGGGGCAGTAGTATGGAAAATACACAAAAAACCGTTGATGCTTTGCACTGGAGAAGTCTTATACGTCCTAAAATGATAGAGATGGACAGAGAAAGCATCTCGGATACATATGGGAAGTTTGTTGCAAGGCCACTTGAAAAAGGTTTTGGTCTTACAATGGGTAATGCTTTAAGAAGAGTGCTACTATCATCTATAAGAGGGACGGCTGTTACATCGCTAAAGATAGAGGGTGTTCTTCATGAGTTCTCTGCTATTCCTAACATAAAAGAGGACGTTGCTGATATAATACTTAATCTTAAACAAGTAAGGTTCCAGTTATTCAGCGACGAACCTAAAACACTTAGGATAAAGAAATCAGGAGAAGGTATTGTTACAGCGGCAGACATACAATTAGACGAAACTGTAGAGATATTGAACCCTGAACAGCATATTTGTACTATAGGTTCTAATGGAAAGTTCGATGCAGAGATAACAATAGAAAGAGGAAGGGGATACAGACCAGCAGAAGAAAATAAGAGCGAAGAAATGCCAGTTGGAACTATAGCTCTTGATTCTTTCTTCTCACCTATAAAAAGAGTTAACTACAACGTAGATGCAGCGCGTGTTGGTCAAAGGACCGACTATGATAGGCTTATACTTGAAGTATGGACAGATGGTACAATACTTCCAGAAGATGCTGTTGCTTATGCTTCTAAGATACTAAAAGAACATTTGAACATATTCATAAACTTTACAGAGGAATCTGAACCTACCAACGAACATAAACCAATTAGCAAGATAAGTGGTGAGTTGTTGGATTATCTCAACAAAACTGTCGACGAGCTAGAGCTTTCTGTAAGATCAGCTAATTGTTTGCATAACGCAAATATAAGATACATAGGTGAACTTGTTTCAAGAACAGAAGGTGAAATGCTTAAGACAAAGAACTTTGGTAGAAAGTCTTTGAATGAAATAAAAGATATACTCGCTGAAATGGGTTTAAGTCTTGGTATGAAAGTTGAAGGTTGGGAAATGCCTTCAGATAGTCCAAGTGGTGTAGGACAGGAATTCGACGAATAAAAAGAACTTAAGGGTTTTGAGGTGGTAATATGAGACACAACAAGAGTGGAAGAAAATTTAGCGTAACGCCAGATGTAAGAAAGGCACTATTAAGGAACATAACAGATTCTTTAGTTGCTAAAGGTCGTATTAAAACTACTGTTACAAGAGCAAAAGAAGTAAGAAAGATAGCAGATAAGCTTGTAACACTAGCAAAGAAAGGTACCCTTTCTGCAAGAAGAGAAGCTTTGGAATGGCTTACTACAAAAGATGCTTTTAAAAGACTGTTTAGCGAATACGCAGAGACTTTTAAGACAAGGAATGGTGGCTATACAAGGATAACAAAAGCTGGTTATAGAGCTGGAGATAATGCTCCAATGGCATATCTTGAATATATCCTTGGCACAGATGATTCTGGCAAGAAAACAGCTCCAAAGAGAAAGAGAAGAAGATCTACAAAGAAAGCTACAACAGAAGAAACAGCTAAGTCAGAATAAATATAAAACAGATAAAATATTAAC
>CAYPMK010000035.1:0-14593 GCA_964411885.1 uncultured Bdellovibrionales bacterium | reverse complement strand
ATAACAGCTTGTTTAGGAGATTATTTTCTGATAGTGTTCAGTTTATCACAGTGAGAGAAGGGAGACTTATTAATGACATCTAATGTTCAGGAAAATTACAGTGCAAAAAGTATAAAAGTCCTTGATGGTTTAGAGGCTGTAAGAAAAAGACCGGGTATGTATATTGGCGATACCGCACAAAGAGGACTTCATCATCTTGTTTTTGAGATAGTTGATAATAGTGTGGATGAACATCTTGCCGGTCATTGTGGGAACATAAAAGTAATAATACACGCCGACGATAGTATTACCGTCGAAGATGACGGGCGAGGAATTCCTGTAGAGATACACGAAGAGCTTGGTATTTCTGCTGCAGAAGTTGTTCTTACAAAACTCCACGCAGGAGGTAAATTTGATTCATCTAGTTATAAGGTCTCTGGTGGTTTACACGGCGTTGGTATGAGTTGTGTTAACGCTTTATCAGAGGTTTTAAGAGTAGAAATAGCTAGAGACTCAAAAGTATATTCTCAAACGTATAGAAGGAGTGCTCCAGAGGCTCCGCTTGCAGAAACTGGTACAACGTCTACTAGAGGAACAAAAATAACCTTTAAACCCGATCCACAGATATTCGAAGTGTTGGAGTATTCTTTTGATATAATTTCTAAAAGACTAAGAGAGCTGGCTTTTCTTAATAGAGGTCTTAGTATAAACCTTATAGACGAAAGAGCAGACAAAGATGTTATTTTTAAATATGAAGGTGGTATAGTAAGTTTTGTAGAGTATATAAATCAGAATAAAAAATCCATACATCAGCCTCCAATATATTTAACTGCAGAAAAAGGCCCTATAATAGTGGAAGTTTCAATGCAGTGGAATGACTCTTATCAAGAAAATATTTTTTCTTTTTGTAACAACATAAACACAATAGAAGGTGGAACGCATCTTTCTGGATTAAAAGCGGCACTAACCAGAACCGTTAATCTTTATGCTGTAAAGAGCAATATGTTAACTGGCCTAAAAGAGAGTCTCCTAGGAGAAGATATTAGAGAAGGCATTGCTGCTGTAGTAAGTGTTAAAGTTCCTCAGCCACAATTTGAAGGACAAACAAAAACCAAGCTTGGTAATTCAGAAGTAAAAGGAATAGTAGAAACAATAGTTAATGAATATTTATTGCAGTTTTTTGAAGAGAATCCAAGTATTGCTAAACTCATATGTTCTAAGGCTGTAGATGGTGCAAGGGCAAGAATAGCAGCCAGAAAAGCGAAAGAACTTACAAGAAGGAAGAGCCCGTTAGATATGTCTGGTCTTCCGGGCAAGATGGCAGATTGCCAATCATCAGATCCAAAAGAATGTGAATTATTCATAGTCGAAGGAGATTCTGCTGGCGGCTCTGCAAAACAAGGAAGGGACAGAAGGGTACAGGCCGTATTACCTATAAAAGGAAAGATACTTAACGTCGAGAAGGCTCGTTTTGACAAGATGCTTGGTTCAGAAGAAATTAAATATCTTATAACAGCAATAGGATCTGGTGTGGGGGAAGATGATTTTGATGTATCAAAATTAAGGTATCATAAAATAGTTATAATGACCGACGCAGACGTTGACGGCTCACACATAAGAACGTTGTTGTTAACTTTCTTTTTTAGGCAGATGAGACAACTTATAGATAATGGATGTTTGTATATAGCTCAACCACCTCTTTTCAGAATAAAGAAAGGCAACAAACATTGGTATCTTAAAGACGAACAAGAACTCAATACCATGCTTTTTGATTCAGCTTGTGAATCTATAACAGCTATTCATTCTAATAATGGTGCTCAATGTACAGATATGAAAACTTTGATCAGGAACATAATAAGGTTTAACAAAATAATAACAGCCTTTACTAGAAGAAAAAGAAATATGGATATAATTAGACACTTAATAGCTGATTGGGGTTATTCAAGTGAGTGGCTTAAGGACAGGAACAAAATAGATGAATATTTTGGCGGTATAAAAAAACATTTTACAGAGAAACACAAGAACATAGAAGAGTTCTCATATGAGATAAAAGAAGACGATGGAATTTATAATAAGATTAATTGTATTAGCAGAAAGAACGGGGACAAGCAGGTGATAACAAGTATATCAAAAGAAATGTATGCTCTTACAGAATACGAGGAACTATGTTCTTTGTCTGATGACATCAAAAAACTTGGGGATCTTCCTTACAAGATAAGTGCAGATGGTGGAATAAAAGAATTTAACTCTCTTGATGCACTTGTCGACTTTATTATGGAAGAAGGCAAAAAGGGCTATTCGATACAAAGGTACAAAGGTCTTGGAGAAATGAACCCAGAACAACTTTGGGAAACTACCATGAACCCAGAGAACAGGATGATGATAAAGGTAAGTGTTAATGATGCATTAGAAGCAGACAGGGTATTTACCATCTTAATGGGTGATGTTGTTGAACCGAGAAGACAGTTTATAGAGGAAAACGCTCTTAGAGTAAGGAATCTAGATATATAAACGAGGAGTTCTGTATAAATGGAAAGTCAGGAACAAAAAAATAATTTTACTGTGGTAAGCATAGAAGACGAAATGCGCGGGGCATATCTTGATTATGCTATGAGCGTTATTGTTGGAAGAGCTCTACCAGATTTCAGGGACGGTTTAAAGCCAGTTCACAGAAGAGTTCTTTATGCTATGCACGAACTTAATAACTATCACGATAAGCCATATAAGAAATCAGCAAGAGTCGTGGGTGACGTAATAGGTAAGTATCATCCTCACGGGGATTCTGCTGTCTACTATACTATTGTAAGACTTGCTCAAGATTTCTCGATGCGATACCAAATAGTTGATGGTCAGGGAAACTTCGGTTCTATAGACGGAGATTCTCCTGCGGCCATGCGTTATACAGAAGTAAGACTTGCTCGTGTTGCTCAAGAGTTTTTATCAGACCTTGATAAAGAGACAGTTGATTTTACGCCGAACTACGACGGAACACTTAAAGAACCAGTTTTAATGCCTTCAAAAATACCCAACTATCTAGTTAATGGATCTAGCGGTATTGCGGTTGGTATGGCAACTAGTGTGCCACCACACAATTTATCTGAAATAGTTAAAGGAGTTCTTGCGGTAATAGAAAATCCAGAGATAAGTATTCCTGAATTAATGAACATAATACCGGGTCCAGATTTTCCTACACACGGTATTATATATGGAAGAGAGGGGATCGTTTCTGCATATAACACAGGTAGGGGCGTTATAAGAATAAGAGCAAAAGCCGAAATAGAAGAAGACAAAAAAGGGAATGAAAAAGTCGTTGTAACAGAGATTCCTTATCAAGTTAACAAAGCCAGATTGATAGAAAAAATAGCAGAGCTTGTTAAGGAAAAGAGAATAGAAGGAGTTTCTGATATAAGAGATGAGTCTTCAAGAATTGGAATAAGGGTTGTTGTAGACGTAAGAAAAGGTTTTCAAGGAAACGTTATTCTTAATCAACTGTATAAATTTACACAAATGGAAGACAGTTTTGGGATAATCATGTTGGGGCTTGATAATAATCAACCCAAGGTCTTTAACTTAAAACAGTATCTTGTGCTTTTTGTAGAATATAGAAAAGAAATAATTGTTAGAAGAACTAGGTTTCTTTTAAGGAAAGCAGAAGAAAAAGCTCATTTGTTGTTGGGATTAAAAACAGCAGTCGAGAATATAGACGAGGTTGTTGCAACTATAAAAGCTGCATCTTCTCCTCTTGAAGCAAAAAGCCAGCTAATATCAAAATTCTCTATGTCTGATATACAAGCACAGGCAGTATTGGACCTTAAACTGCAAAGGCTTACTGCTCTGGAAAGGGATAAAATAATATCTGAATACAAAGAGCTTCTTGCAAAAATAGAGGAACTAAAGGGTATCTTGAACGACGACCAAAAAGTTATCCAAATAATAAAGGAAGAACTAGTTGATATAGAAAAGAACTATGGAGATAAAAGAAGGACCGAGATAGTTGCAACTACAGATGAGATAGACGTAGAGGACCTTATACCTAACGACGAAGTTGTTGTTATAACAACACACTCTGGTTATATAAAAAGAATGAGTGTTGAATCATTTAGAGAACAAAGAAGGGGTGGAAAGGGCGTTAAGGGCCAAGACCTTAAAGATGATGACGAAGTTTCTGACATCTTTACTGCGAAGAACCACAATTATCTTTTGTGTTTCTCTAGCAAAGGAAAGTGTTATTGGTTGAAAATATATCAAATACCAATGTCAACAAGAGGCACCAAGGGTAAACACATAGCCAACTTGTTAACGCTAGAGAACGACGAGAAAGTTGTTGCAACGCTTCCAGTTTCTGAATTCAGCGAACACAAGAACATAATAATGGTTTCAGAGAAGGGAATAATAAAAAAGACCTCTTTGATGAATTTTTCAAGACCAAGAAGTGGTGGAATAATAGCTGTCAATACGGACGAAGGTGATTTTATAGAAACAGTGCAAATGGTTTCAGAAGGGGATCATATACTTATAAGTACAAGAAAAGGTAAGAGCATCTGTTTCAGCGAATCAGACGTTACAAGGGTTGGAAGGACCGCCAGGGGTGTTAAGGGCGTTAATCTTGGTGATGGAGATATCGTTGTTGGAGTTGATGTTCTTAATAACATAGATAGCCCAGACTACACTATTATGACTGTTTTCGAGAACGGATACGGTAAAAGAACCGATGTTTCTGAGTTTAGGGTTCAGTCTAGGGGTGGTAAAGGTGTTATGGCAGGTAAGGTTGGAGAGAAAGGTGGCTCTGTTGTAACTGTATTCAAAGTGAAAGAGGATGACAGCCTTATGTTGGTTAGTGACGGCGGACAAACAATAAGAATAAATGTCAAAGATATAAGGGTTATGGGTAGAAGCACACAGGGTGTGAGATTAATGAACCTTGATGGTGGAGAAAAAATAGTTGGTGTTGCAAAAATAATAAGCGAGAACAATGCTGGAGCTGTTCCAGATGTAGAGGGTAATGAATAGAATCTTTTTAGTTATCTCTTTGTTTGTTCTTTCTTCCTGTGGTCTTGTTAGACCAGAAGACTCTTATTATAGGGAAGCTATAAAATATAAGAACGAAGGCGACGCCCATAGAGCCATAGATAGTTTAAGAAAAGTTGTTTCAACAGCTCCTAAAAGCAAGAAGGCAAAAGATGCTCTTTATCTTTTGGGCGATCTTTATTATCAAATAGGGGATCCTAAGAAAGCAATAAAGGTGTTGGAAACGTATATAGATATCTCTTCGCCAAATGACGAGAGACGTTTTGATGTCTTTAATAAGATGGGGCTTGTTGTATATTCAAGGACAAATGATTACCCAAGAGCGCTTATGTATTATAAAAAGGCAATACCTTTGGCTGACTCAAAAAGAGAGAAGTTCGATGTTTCTCTTAATGTGGGTAATTGTTATTTTAAGATGTATAGATTTGATAAGGCTCTAGATTTTTTTAGTAATGCCGTAAAACAAATGGAAGATAATCCAGACGACGAAGAGAGTCAGTCTTTACAGGAGGCCCTGTATTATATGGCTTTTTCATATTCTCTTCTTACTAAAGACCTTAACGAATCCACTGAGTTATCAGAGTCTGCAAAATCACAGGACCTTTTTTCTGATCCTCAGAAGAAAATAATAGCAATATTAGATAAATGTCTTAAATATTCTGCTTCTTCAAAATATGGGATTTTGTGTAAGTATCAAAAGGCAGAAGCTTTTGAAGAACTTGGGGACAGACAAAAGGCTATCTCTATTTATATGGAATTAAAGGAACTTTATCCCAACAAAGGCGTCATAGAAGCAAAAATATCTAAGCTTTCTTCTTCGAGCACACAAGCTAAATAGGTATTGACATTAATAGCTGTTCTTTATAAATATTTCAAACCTTTATATCAATTTAACAGGGGGTGATATTTAATGCCTGGTGTTTACATGCGTGATGGTGAGTCTTTTGAGCAATTCTTAAAACGTTTTAAGAAACAATGCGAAAAGGCAGGCATACTCTCTGAAGTAAGAAAGAGAGAGCATTTTGAAAAACCTTCTGTATCAAAGAAAAAAAAGAGTATTGCAGCTCAGAAAAGAATCATAAAGAAACAAAGAAAGTCTTCTAGATAAATAAAAAAGAAGAGAGGGTGTTATTTGGCTCCCTTAAACATAACAAAGGGCGTTATCGACGAGATACGTTCTAAGTTAGACATTGTTGATATTGTGAGCGAGAAGGTCTTGCTTAAAAAAGCAGGTGCTAATTATAAAGGTTTATGTCCTTTTCATAACGAAAAGACTCCAAGCTTCATGGTTAGTCCAGACAAACAAATCTTTAGATGTTTTGGGTGTAACGAAGGTGGGGATGCAATAAGTTTTATTCAAAAAACAGAAGGTATGACCTTTTACGAGGCTATAGTAAAGCTTGCAGATATAGCCGGGGTTAAGATTCCTGTTTCAGAGCATACCGATAAGAACTATGCCCTAAGGCAGGGTAGAAGACAGGATCTTTTGAATATAAATACAATAGCAAGGGATCATTATTTGTATCTTTTAGACGACAAAAACTCTGACGCATACAAGTATGTTCTAAAAAGAAAACTTTCATTAGAGACATTAAAAGAGTTTGGAATAGGTTATTCTGGTACAGCGTGGGACGCTTTATATATTAATTTCGTCAAAAAAGGCGTTTCGCTAGCACTTGCCTCTGAGCTTGGTCTAATAAAAGAGAAAACAGGTAAATACTATGATACTTTTAGGGACAGGCTTATGTTCCCTATACAGAACCATTCTGGAGACGTTGTTGCTTTTGGTGGAAGGTTAATTAAGGATGTAGAAGATTCCCCTAAATATATAAACTCAAAAGATAGTGAGTTATATACAAAAGGAGACGTTCTTTATGGTCTCAATAAAACAAGATCATATATAAGGGATGCTGGTTATGCAGTGGTTGTTGAGGGCTACATGGATCTTATCAGCCTGTTTCAAGCTGGAATAAAGAATGTTGTTGCAACTCTTGGAACTTCATTCACAGACAAACAAGCTCAGTTGATAAAAAGGTATACAGAAAGGGTCGTGCTTTTTTATGATTCAGACGAAGCAGGAATAAAAGCTTCAAAACGATCTTTGCCGATGTTGCTAGAGAAAGGGATAAAGGTCGACGCCCTTTTTCTTGATGAGGAACTTGATCCAGACGAAGCAGTTCTTAAATATGGCAAAGATGAATTATTAACGATGTTATCAAAAGCAGGTCCGCTACTTTCTGTTGTTATAGTTGAACGTTTTTCTAGAGAGAAAGACCCAGACTCCATATCAAAGAGTACATCAGAGATATTGGATTATATTGGCATGATGCCAGATGCTGTAAGTAAAACATTATGGGTAAAAGAGCTTTCTTTTAGAAGCGGTATTCCAACAAAAGAACTGAATATATTATTAAAAAAACACACAAAAACCACAACTCCTTCTGATGTTCAAAGAAAACAAAGCTCTGTTAAACAGCTGATCAAAGTACCTCAAATATATAAAAGGTTGATGTCCTGTCTTTTTGTTGAACCAGACCTTGTAGAAAAAATATCTGATGAAGATTGGTCCACATTTATTCCTCAGGACTTGTCTAATATTTTGCAAGAAGTTAAAAAAACCTATTTGATAAATCCGATAATGGATGTGTCCATATGGATAGAGATATCACGCTCAACTAGCCAATATTGGATAGAAGACCTTATAACCAAAGGCCTTTTAGATAAAAAAAATGATTTTGACGATCCAGACAAAGAGTTTGTCGCTTGTCTAATGAGATTTAAGATTAATTATCTTGAGGACACAAAAAAAGAACTTTTGAACAAAATAAAAGAAGGTGGCTCTACAGAAAAGTCTTTACGTGAGTATGAGGCAATTATAAAAGACATTGAGCGCTTAAAGCCACTGCTTGGTGTTTTGACAAAGAGCATGGAGGAGCACGCATGAAATCCAGTTTTGAAAGAGAAAAAGTTGTTACTGTTAAAGAGCTTCTAACGGTTGGCTCTAACAAAGGCTTTTTAACATTTAAAGAAATAGATGATGGGCTATCAAGCTACATAATGGACAAAGAAGAAGTAGACGCCATTCTTAGTCTTATAGAACAAAGTAACATAGAGATAGTCGAGAATGAGAAGAAATATCAAAAAATAAAATCAAACCAAGATTATATAGTTGAAGATACAGGTGGCGAAGAAACAGAACTTACAGAAGGATTTTTAGACGACATAGAGACTATAAGTTCAGAAGTTAGTGACCCGGTCAGATTGTATCTCAGAAAAATGGGCGGCGTTTCTTTGTTATCAAGGGACGGAGAAATAGAGATAGCAAAAAGAATAGAAGAGGGCGAGAACAGAATACTAAACGTGGTGTTTAATTCTGAGCTTGGTATAAGTGGTATAGTGGACCTTGCAGACAAACTAAGGAAAGGTCGTTACAGGGTCTCTGATCTTGTTAAGGGTGGAGACGACATGGAGAACTCCATAAACGAAAGCACCCTTGAGAAAAAAATACTTGAGAGCATTGATCTAATACAGAACATGTTTGACGCTAATATGTCATTAGACCAAAAGGCAAAGAAGTCAAAAGCAGCAGTCCAACAAAAGATGCTTGATGAAATAGAGAGCAATAAAGCAAAGATGAGAGAATCCTTTAGGGAGATAAACCTTAACAGGAAGACCATAAATAGGATAATAAGCAAGTTTAAGGTTTACTATCAACAGATAAAACAGGCAGAATTTGCAATAAGAAGGCAATTAAGAAAAGTACAAGTTAACAGCGTTAAAGATTTTAATGAACTAAAGAACGCTTTAAGAAAAAATTCTAAACTAGAGAAACAATATAAAGAACAGCTTGGCATTACAGTTGAATACATGGATGAGATAAATCTATTAATAGAAGAACACAAGAAAGTCCTTGATAAAATAGAAGCTGATTCAAAGCTCCCTCTTCAAATACTAAGAGGTCTTTGTCACGAGATCATAGAAGGCGAGAAGATGGCAGATAAGGCCAAGAACGAATTGGTAGAAGCAAACTTAAGATTGGTTATAAGTATTGCAAAAAAATATACCAACAGAGGCCTTCAGTTTCTTGATCTTATACAGGAAGGAAATATTGGTCTAATGAAAGCAGTTGATAAGTTTGAGTATAAAAGAGGTTATAAATTTAGTACCTATGCTACTTGGTGGATACGTCAGGCTATAACAAGAGCTATTGCTGACCAAGGAAGAACAATAAGAATACCTGTTCACATGATAGAGACCATAAACAAACTAATAAGGACACAGAGAGCCTTGGTTCAGGAAATAGGAAGAGAACCAAACCCAGAAGAGATAGCAGAAAGAATGGAAATGCCGGTAGATAAAGTAAGAAAGGTGCTTAGAATATCAAAAGAACCAGTTTCTTTGGAAACTCCAATAGGAGAAGAAGAAGACTCACATCTTGGTGATTTTATAGAAGATACCACAGCCGTTTCTCCTTCTGAGGCAATAATAAACCTCAATCTTTCTGAACAAACAAGAAAAGTACTCTCAACCCTTACTCCAAAAGAGGAAAAGGTCTTAAGAATGAGGTTCGGGATAGGTGAAGAAAGTGATCACACCCTCGAGGAAGTTGGTCAGGATTTTGATGTAACAAGAGAAAGGATAAGGCAAATAGAAGCAAAGGCTTTGCAGAAGCTTAGAAGAAGGAGCAGATCAAAGAAATTAAAGCCTTTTGTAGAGGGTTCAAATTAGAGTAAAAAGCTCTTGCGATTTTTTTAACCTTTTACTATAAAGCCTATAGTCTTTTGGGCCTATAGCTCAGTTGGTAGAGCATCCGGCTCATAACCGGATGGTCCTAGGTTCGAGTCCTAGTGGGCCCACCACCCAAAGATCCTTTGGAGGGAATATGTCGGTTCTCCTTTATGAAGTGCTTAATAAGTTAAGGCAGATAGATGAAAAAATAAAGGACTTGTCTAACAAGAAAAAACTTCCTCCAAAAGGGCTCAACGAAGCTCTTAAAAAACTTAAAGAAACAGAATCAAAACTAAGGGCCAAGAGTACAGAAACAGAAGCTGGTTCAAGAAAAACAAAACATGTCGCTGATGTTCTCGGTGAAGAAACAGCAAAACTTTCAAGGGCAGAAGATAAACTTTCTTCAGTTAAGAACAGTAAAGAATATCAAGCAGCACTTAAAGAAGTTAATCAGTTAAAGAAAGCTGTTTCAAGTCTAAACGACCAGCATCAAGCTCTTAATACTGAATCAAACAAACTCATGACAGAAATGTTGGCAATAGAGAAGGAATTAAAAGAAGCTGTTAGGTCATATGAAACACTCTTGGTACAAATGAAGGATGCTACAAATCAACTAGATTCAGAGATAAAAGATATGCAAGATTCAAGGTTGAGAGTGATGTCTGACATCCCTGATGAAACAAGGAGTAGGTATATTAAAGCCTGCGATACAAAGAATGGTGTTGGGGTTTCTTTAATAATGTCAGAAAGGTGTGGTGCTTGCAACATGGCTCTACCAAAGCAATTCTGTAATCAAGTGGTAAAGGCAGACAAGGTTTATCATTGTCCATCTTGCCAGAGATTAATTATTTATATAAACAACTAATTACAAGAAGAGCGGACAGTCGCTTGGCAACACCAAGAGGAAAGTCCGGGCTCCATAGAGCAGCGCAGTGGGTAACGCCCATCCACCGTGAGGTGAGGACTAGCGCAACAGAAAGAATGTACAGGGCTTAGGTCGCTGTAGTGAAATCAGGCAAGCTCTGCGCGGAGCAAGATCAAATAGGCGTACGTAGTAGGATGGCTCATCTGAGGTACGCGGGTAGATCGCTTGAGCTTTGTGGTAACATAAAGCCTAGAGGAATGACTGTCGAAAACAGAACCCGGCTTACCGCTCTTCTTGCTGTTATTACTTCAAAGGGATGTGTGCTATGTTTAAGAAACTAGAATTGTTCGTATACAAAAATTTCCATTCTTTATATCACAAAAATTATAGATATTTCTTTTTTGGTCAGGTTATTTCATTAATAGGTACATGGATACAAGTTATGGCTCAGGCGTGGCTTGTTTATACTATAACTAATTCACCGTTAAAATTAGGCATAGTGAGCGCGATGCAGTTCCTTCCTACGATGATATTTTCTTTATTTGCTGGTGTAATAGTAGATAAACTATCTAAGAAAAAGATACTTATATTTACTCAGATAATGGCAATGTTACAAGCCTTTGTCCTTTTTACACTTGTTTATATGGACGTAGTTGTGTATTGGCATGTTGTTCTCTTGGCTTTCATATTGGGATGCACAAATTCGCTTGATATGCCTGCAAGGCAAGCCTATGTGATAGAGCTTGTTGGTAGAAAAGATCTAGTGAATGCAGTTGGTCTTAATTCTGCAATATTTAATACAGCAAGGATAGTTGGTCCTGCAATAGCAGGTATATTAATGACAGGTATAGGTATTGAATGGTGCTTCTTTATAAATGGTATAAGTTTTATAAGCGTGATTGCTAGTTTGTTTATGATACAAACCGCACACGTGATAGAGAACAAAAAACTCAAGGCTTCATCTATATTGTCGGAAATAGTTGATGGTCTCAATTATATTTACAAAAATCCAGTTTTGTTTAAAACGTCTCTTATAATACTCTTTGTTACAATAGTTAGCTTTAATTACAATGTTCTTATACCGGTTTTTGCAAAAACTGTTCTAGGTTTAAAGGAAAAAGGATTTGGGATCCTTCTTTCTTCCCTTGGTGTTGGTTCTCTTATAGGAGCTGTTTCTGTTTCAGTACTTGGAGGTTCTAATCCAAAACCGAGGACACTAATGTTTAGTTCTTTCTTTTTGGGTCTTTGTTTTATAGTTCTTGGTTTTACAAGAAACATATATAGTTCTTCTTTGTTTCTTGCTCTTTGTGGCATTTTTAATCTTTGGTTCTTTACTGTTGCTAATTCTGTTCTTCAGCTAAACTCTAGCGATGAATATAGGGGCAGGGTAATGGGAGTTTATACGGTTGTTTTTGCCGGAGCCAGCCCAATCGGCAACTTTATATCAGGATATATTGCAGAAGAAGCAGGCGCCCCTATAACATTTACTTCCATAGGCATTATAATGTCTATTAGTATGTTTATATTGTTCTCAAGTATAAAATTGTCTAATAGATATTTACAACGAATTTAGCTGGATATAGAGTTCTTAAAATATAGGAGGAATTATGAAAAAATTATTTTTATTATCTTTTTTATTATCTTCTGTTGTTTTTGCTTCAGGATCTAAAATGATAAAAGTGGACCTTGATGAAAAAGGGACGCAAATAATCAAAGCAGATCTAGATATAGACGATCTGTATTACTATATAGATACAAATGCTTGTATCTGTTGGGTTGGTAAAATAATGGGTGGTTCTAATGCTATATCGACTTTTGATTGCAAGAACCTTTTAGCTTATAAAAAACTTGAAGCATATCTTTCAAAATGCACAGGGATGGTGAAGCCAGAGGTAGAGCAGGTTGTTGTAATAGAAGAAGTAAAGGTTGAAGAACAGAAAAAAGAAGACAAGAAAGAAGAAAAGAAAAGGGATAAGAAAAATTCATCAAAGAAAGAAGAGCCCAAGGAAGAAGTAAAAGTAGAAGAACCAAAGAAAGAAGAACCAGTAGTACAAACAGAAAAGAAATAACTATCTTAAGGCCTTTGGTATCTTGATCTTGGTGGAGTGGTTCACTCCTGCTTTTTCGAACCATCCTGCCGGAACTTCTATTGCATATTTAACGATCTCTTTTGAAGGGTATGATTTTAATTCCCAATCTGGTTTGCCTAATTCTGGATACATTTCTTGTATGGCGGCTATTTGTCCGTCAGATTTAACATAAGCTATACTTAAAGGGATCAGTGTGTTCTTCATCCAGAAAGACAGAACTTGTGGAGTGTCATAAACAAATATCATCCCTTGCCCCTCTTTTAGATCTGTTACCCCCATCAACCCCCTCATCTGTGCTTCTGTTGAATATGCAACTGTTAGCTCTAATTTGTGCCCTTCTACTTTTACTGTACATATAGAGTTGTCTTTTTTCTCACATTTATCTTTTTCACCAAACAACATGAATAAACTGAAAATAACGAAGGTAACTAGGAACAATAATAACATCTTTTTTTTATTCATTTATCCTCCTAATTTAGAACTACCGTCCTGTTAGATTCAACGCTGAATATTCTAGAATGTATTAGTTCGTTTCCACTAATAAGATATAGTATGTATTTACCTTCCTTTATATCAGAGAACAGGAATCTAGAAAAAGCTTTGTTTGTAGGATCATATATAGTGGAATATGTTTTTTTATCGGGGATCATTACAGAGTTAAAATAGTATGCTTCTTTTATAGTTTCGTTGTTATCACCTATTAAGAAAGCTTTGTAGCTTTTATGATAAGGTATTTCTCCGTATATAAAACTATTATTTCTTTTATTTGGCAATATTTTCTCCCATGTTCTTATGGTCTGTTCACAAGGGATGTTGGTATTAAAATTCAGTTTTTCATGGTGGTGTATGACAGGTATATTTATTTTAGCTGTAACATCGTCCCCTTCTACTAGAATGTCCAAATAGTTATTGATAGTGTCTATATCATTTATTCTAAATTCTCCGTTCATATCAGTGTTGCCCTCGTTCTCTGTTAACATTACATTTATCTTATACTTTCTACATGGGGCTTCGTGATATGGTGATAGGACTATTTTATTTATTTTTCCCAGCAGCTCTTGTATGTTCTTGTGTACTGGTTCAATTATGCTTGTTGTTTCTGGTTTTGAATTTATTTTCATTATCCCAAAACTCTGCCCATTAGATTTTAATTCTAAAATGGCGTCCTTCATAATTGGAGTATTAATATTTATGAATTCAGAGTTTTTGAACTTGATGGTTTTTTTAAAATAGGGATTCTTTGAATAAATACTTACTTCTGGGTCATCAAAACCTAGTGGTCTTATTAAGCACATGCAAGAATTAGTACTGCAATAAGGTTTATTTAAAAGCGTGATGTTGTGTTCATACGGGGCTATTGCAGTTTCAAAGTTAAAGCCAGTTTTATGGTTTGGAGATGATATCATTAGCACAGATGAGCTTGGTATTTTTGTTATTTTTGCAACCCCATCTATTCCAGATATGACAGATCTTGTTATATTCATTTCTGGATATAATTTTGATATCAGATCTAAACCATGGACCCATACAATATTATTTGGGTGTATATTGTTTATATTCAGAGTGGAACTGTTGTATTTTTTTTCTGGCTCATTTAACTTTAATTTTAGAGGCTTATTGTCTTTTTTTCTGCTTAACATAGATACAGGTACGCCGTCTGTTTTATTGTTGCCCCCACTCATTACGATAGAGGTATTATATGGAACGGTGTTAGGGATTAACATGGATAAAATGTGTATTGGATCACTAACACCATCAGCATTTTCTTTTATTATTACATCTATTTCAAATCTTCTATTTAGAGGGTCCGCGTAAGAGTAGTATCTTGGTCGTTCGAAACAAATATGGCCAATGGGTACTGTTGGCATATTTTTGTAAGTAGGGTTATTAAAAACACCCACCA
>CAYPMK010000034.1:13087-14726 GCA_964411885.1 uncultured Bdellovibrionales bacterium | reverse complement strand
CTTTTGGTTAAATACTATCACATTACTTGTGGCAGCATTTTCGGGGGGCAGGTCATTTTTACTTGCCTCTATGTTCATCCCGTTCATTTTTTCTCTTATAAATGAACGCGGGTCTTTAATGTAAGCGCTGGTCAACACATTGTCATTATTTAGCGCCCTTTCATACGGATTCTTGCCATCAAGATCTCTCTTATATATAAAAGTATTATCTTTGTTATACAAAAATTCAACAACATCGGTATGACCCTGCTCAGACGCAAAGTGCATTAATGTTTTACCGTTCTCGTATACGATGTCAGATAATTTTATGTCTTTTAAACGACTGTTTTCATCCTCAATAAATATAAAGGCCTTCTTCAAAAGCTCAAAATCTCCATCATTAACAAGTTTTTTAAGTAAAACAAATATCTTTGCATCTTGTATGGAAACATCAAGATCCACTTTATGTATGTTACCAAGCAGCTCTGGAAGTTTATTCACAGCAAGAGTCGTGTTGCCTATATCAAAGCCTGTTTCACCAGAAATTATTTTTTTAGCATACTCTTCATTGTCGCTACGCAAGAACCCTTCTATCATCATCAAAAGATCAAAACTCGTATTAGCTTTTTTTGCATACCATAGAACGTCATGACCTAGATCGTCAACAGCAAGCATATCTACACCATGGTCTCTTAAATACTTCATGTATTTTATGTCATTTTTTTGGACCATAGCCATTGCGATGGTTCTATTATCGTTATCCCTAACATCAAGTATTGCACCATATTTTTCATGAAGCGTTGGCACCCAATCAAGAAAACCCTTGTCCACTAAAGCCATAATAGGTGGAACACCGTAGTTATCTGGTTTATTTATAAGATCAGTATCTTTATATCTTTCTAACAGCCACTTAAAAAAGGCCGGATTTATACCTAAACGAGTTCTATTTATGTGCACCAGCACAAGACTCTCGCCGTATTTATTTACAGATTCTGAACTTATACCGAGTTCTTCTAACATATCAAAAACGAAGGTGTTGCTGTGTATAGATGCTATATGTAAAAAATTATTCCAATCATCATCCGTTACACCCAAATAAGAGGGATTCTTTTGTATCATATTCCTTAATCTATAAACATCTACCCCATGGCCTCTTTCTGCTATTCTAAACATTAGTTTTAATTCGTCTTCTGTTTGAGAAAACAAAGGCTGTAAAAGGAATAAAGAAACAAAAAGAATTATAAGTTTATTTTTCATGATAGAACATGCAACTTATTAAATTTGGCCCATAAAAGTCAAGGATATTTTTATATACCAAGATTTGTTTAGCCTCTTTAATCAAGGAGCATAAAAAATGTCCTTGCATTTAGTAGCAATGATTTATATATCTATGCTTGAAGTAATTCTTGTTCGGTGACCTTCTCTCAAAAAGAGAAGGTATTTTTTGAAGATATGCTGTGATTTATTTCACAACATTTTTATCAATAATATAAGGAGTTTAAGACATGAGCCAAAAATCTTTAGTAGCAGAGGCTGTAAAAAAATACGGTAATAAAAGAGAAAATCTTATGTCCATTCTTCAGCATGTCTATCAACACAAACATCAATTATCCAAAGAGGACATGCAAGAAATAGCCGCAGAGCTGGACCTTTCATCTGC
>CAYPMK010000034.1:11387-12987 GCA_964411885.1 uncultured Bdellovibrionales bacterium | reverse complement strand
AACGAAAAACTCCAAAAATACAAAAAAAGAATAGACCTAATCTTTAGCGACGTTAATTGGAAAGACCTATTAGATAAAACTACTAAAACATCTAGTGATGACATAATAAAAGATCTTATAGACTCTGGACTAAGGGGACGTGGCGGAGCGGGATTCCCAACCGGACTAAAATGGAAATTTGCTTCTCAACAAAAAGCAGACAAAAAATATGTGATCTGTAACGCAGACGAAGGTGAACCGGGAACTTTCAAGGATAGAGAGATTCTAGAAAAACAAGCAAAAAAGGTTTTTCTAGGTATGGCTATTTGTGCACACACTATAGGTTCCGACGAAGGTTATATATATCTTAGAGGCGAATATAATTTTTTAATTCCTCAACTTGAAAAAGAACTGGATGAATTCCATAAAGAACTTAAATCTAAAAAGATGAACTTCACCATAAGCATAAAATCTGGCAGTGGTGCTTACGTTTGTGGAGAAGAAACAGCGTTAATAGAATCCATGGAAGGAAGACGTGGAGAACCAAGGAATAAACCACCATTCCCTGTGGTAGAGGGATACCTTAAAAAACCTACTGTAGTTAATAACGTAGAGACCTTTGTATATACAGCGATGATATTGAAAGATGGCTCAAAGCATTTTCGTGAATTAGGTACTAAAGATTCAAGAGGCAGTAAAGTATTCAGCGTTTCTGGTGACACACCAGTGGCCGGAATATATGAGCTTGAACTTGGAATGACCTTAGAAGAATTTGTAGAACTTTTTGGTGATGGAGATACTAAGGCAGTACAAGTTGGTGGAGCTAGTGGTTTTTGTGTACCAAGACGTAAATTCAAAGAAACAATAATTGGATTCGAAGGTATCCCTACCGGCGGCTCAATGATGTTGTTCAATAGTTCAAGATCCATGTATAACGTCCTGCATAACTTTTTAGATTTTTTCTGCGAAGAATCTTGTGGACAGTGTACGCCATGTAGAGTTGGATGTCAGCAATTACTAAAAGGTATAGTCGCTGTAAAAACAAAACAAAGACCATCAAAATATCTAGAAGACCTTAAATCTATGAGCGAAACAATGAAAAGTTCTTCAAAATGCGGATTAGGGCAATCTGTTCCTAACTGTTTTAATTCCATAATAGATAATTTTAAAGAAGAGGTGATCTACTAATGGCCAACATGATAAAACTAACTATAAACAATATGCCTGTCGAAGTTCAAGAAGGGACAACGATTCTTGATGCGGCAAAAAAACTGAAATTCAAGATACCAACCCTTTGTCATCATCCTGATCTTTGTGTGGCAGGTAATTGCAGAATCTGTGTAGTAGAAGTAAAAGGTTCAAGAACACTTACAGCCTCTTGTTCAACTCCTGTTGCAGAAGGCATGGACATACAGACCAATTCACTTAATGTAAGAAAAGCAAGAAAAGATATTGTGGAGTTATTGTTATCTGAACACAACATGGATTGCACAAAATGTTACAAAAACTGTATCTGCGAACTTCAATCAATAGCGAGGGAATACATATCAGAAAGCGATAGGTTTATTGACGTATCCATAAGAAAACCTATAGATAAATCTTCTCCAGCCATACAAAAAGA
>CAYPMK010000034.1:9786-11287 GCA_964411885.1 uncultured Bdellovibrionales bacterium | reverse complement strand
AAGCATGTTGTTGTTCAAACAGCACCCGCAGTAAGAGTTGCTCTTGGAGAAGCTCTTGGTTTTGAACCGGGAAAAAGTGTTACAGGACAAATGGTAACTGCTTTAAGAAGAATGGGCTTTGATAAAGTTTTTGATACTAACTTTACAGCTGACCTAACCATAATAGAAGAAGGAAATGAACTTTTAAAACGTCTTAAAACTGCATTAAAAGATAAAGGTAAAGTGGCTTTACCAATGATGACCTCTTGCTCTCCAGGTTGGATAAAATATATAGAACACGAATTTCCAACATTGCTTGATAATCTTTCAACATGTAAATCTCCACAACAAATGTTTGGGGCTGTTGCAAAAACATATTATGCACAAAAAGCAGATATAAATCCTGCTAACATGATAGTGGTTTCTGTAATGCCTTGTACTGCAAAAAAATTCGAAGCCGCAAGGGACGAAATGAATTCTAGTGGATATCAAGATGTTGATTACGTAATAACAACAAGAGAACTAGCACTAATGATACAACAGGCTGGTATAGATTTTCCAAGCCTAGAAGAAACAGCTGCAGACAGCATCCTAGGTGAACACACTGGCGCAGGGGTGATATTTGGAGCCACCGGTGGTGTTATGGAAGCCGCCTTAAGAACAGCCTATGAAGTTATCACCGGTAGAGAAGTACCTTTCAAGAACCTAGAGATAACTCCAGTAAGAGGTATGGACGGAGTAAAAGAAGCCAGTATAAAAATAGAAGGCTGTTTACCAGAATGGTCGTTCTTGAATGGAGCAGAACTTAAACTTGCCATAGCGCATGGATTAACTAATGCAAGAACGCTGATGAAAGAAATAGAAAAAGGAACTGCAAACTATCACTTCATAGAGATCATGGCTTGCCCAGGAGGTTGTTTGGGTGGTGGTGGACAACCAATACCAACAAACCTTGAGATAAGAAAGAAAAGGATGGAAGCCATCTACGAAGAAGATCGTGGTATGGCTTTAAGAAAATCTCACGATAACCCAGAGGTAAAAAGGTTGTATGAGGAATTCTTAAAAGAACCACTTGGACACAAATCACATGATCTTTTGCATACCCATTATAAGAAGAGGCAGAAATACTAATATAAATGTTATTTATAGACGACATAAAGATACAAAACGAACTTGATGCAAATACAAGTCCTAGTCCAGAAAAAATAAGGGACGTACTTGCAAAAGCAAAAGAGCTTAAAGGAATAAGCTATAACGAAGTACTTACCCTTTTGAACATTAAGGACAAAGAACTACTACAGGAACTTTTTGATACAGCTCGTTTTATAAAGAACGAGATATATGGGAACAGGCTCGTTATATTTGCACCACTCTACATATCCAACCTATGCAACAATGAATGTCTTTACTGTGCCTTTAGGGTTGCAAACTCTAAACTGGTAAGACGCGCACTTGATCAAGAAGAGATAAAAAAAGAAACAGAAGCCTTAATAGCACAGGGCCATAAAAGGATCTTGATGGT
>CAYPMK010000034.1:0-9686 GCA_964411885.1 uncultured Bdellovibrionales bacterium | reverse complement strand
CCACCAAATCCTGTTTCTGACGAAGATTTTAAAAAAATAATAGCTGTGTTAAGATTAGCAGTTCCATATACAGGGATAATATTGAGTACTAGGGAAAATAGTGAGACAAGACGTTTCGCATTTGAACTAGGCGTATCCCAAATATCAGCAGGATCAAGAACCAACCCCGGTGGATATACAGAAGCGGGTCACGACGGAACAGAAGACCAGTTCTGTCTTGGAGACACAAGGTCCCTTTTAGAAGTTATTAAAGATGTTGTAGATGCAAAACACATACCTTCTTTTTGTACAGGCTGTTACAGGCTCGGAAGAATAGGAAAAGATTTTATGGATCTTGCAAAACCCGGTCTAATAAAAGCACATTGTCTTCCTAATGCAATGTTCACTTTTGCAGAATACCTATATGATTTTGCAGACGACGAATTAAAGAAGAATGGTTTTAAGCTAATAGAAGAAATGATAAATAATGAAATAGCTAATAACGATAAAAAAAACAATATACGTGAAAAATTAAAAGAAATAGCCCAAGGCAAAAGGGATATTTATTTTTAGATCATCATTATAAGGCTAACGGCCATCACAAGCATCCCTGCAATTAGACCATATATTGAAAGATGATGTTCCCCATATTCCCTTGCTGTAGGCAATAGTTCATCTAGCGATATAAAAACCATTATCCCTGCAACAGATGCAAATGTTATTCCTAAAAGAACTTCATTCATAAAAGGTCTTAATAATAAAAACCCAATTACAGCACCTAAAGGTTCTGCCAGCCCAGACATAAAAGAATACATAAAGGCTTTCTTTTTGCTTCCAGTTGCATAACATATAGGGACAGAAACAGAAATACCTTCTGGAATATTATGTACTGCCACTGCAACAGCTATTGCTATTCCAAGTTTTGGATCCTGCATTGCACTCATAAAAGTAGCAAATCCTTCTGGAAAATTATGTATAGCAATCGCTACGGCCGTCATAACTCCCATTCTCTTAAGTTTTGCCACATCTAGATCTTTTCCCCTATGTATTTCATGTGGATTTTCATAAGAAGGAACAAGTTTATCAATGATACCTATTAATAGTATTCCTAAGAAAAAGGAAGCAACACAAATAATACTCCCGTTCTTGTAACCATAAACAGAAGACAACACGTCTTTAGATTTGGAGAATATCTCTACCATAGAAACATAGATCATTACACCAGCAGAAAAGCCTAAAGATGTTGCCAGGAACTTCTTACCACCAGTTTTGGCAAAAAAGGCTATTACACTACCTATTCCGGTAGAAAGACCTGCAAACAAAGTTAGCAACAAGGCCATCCAAATATTTTGACTGTTCAACATGTATTTAAATAATAAACGTTGAACTAAAAAGTCTCAACACTTATTATTATAAGCATGAAGATAAAAAATTACATTTGTTTGTTGGCAATTATTTTACTAAACGGATGTTTCCAAACTGGTAGTGAAACTAACACAGATGGAGAATACGAAGTAAATCTTAGTGGTTCAGACCTTAACTACGTACCAACAACAGAAAACCAAGTAGAAGACCCCTATTACATGGACGCAATAGATGCACTAATAGAGGATATCGCCAGTGCGATATCTGATGATCCAGACTTCATAGATCTTGTAAAGGCAGTAGCATGGACAGAATCCACATGGAGACATTATTTTGAAGTAGATGGACACTATTATGTGTTCAGAGGCGATAACGGACATTCTTTTGGAATAATGCAAATATACGACAAATACCACGATGAAAGACCGGTCTTACAAGATAATTTAGATTATGGAGCAAGACTAGTCTACGATCATTACCTTACAGCAATGGGGAATGACTGCAGTAGTGGTTCTAATTCTGGCGGAGACATGGATGCAATACTAAGACGAACTTATGCTCAATACAACGGTGGTCCTTCTGCAAGGTGCAGAGATAACGATACACGCGATACAAATCTTGTTAATAACTTCTATGACAAGCCGTGGCTTAATTATTTGCCATGATGAAATAATCTGTTTATTTTGCTAGACGACCATAATCTAAAATCATCTATATAAGTAAAAGTGGCTGGTACTACTATAAGACTAAGTAAGGTAGAACTAACTATACCACCCATTACTGCAACACCCATTGCTTGTCTGAACGAAGACAATTCACTTATACCAAAAGCTATTGGCGCCATACCGGCAAGCAAAGCAAAACTCGTCATAAGTATAGGCCTTAATCTTGTTTTTCCTGCCCTAACTATAGCTTCACTTCTTTCAAAACCCTGTTCGTCCATTAGTTTATGAGTATAGTCTACCAATATAATAGAGTTCTTTGTCGCAACACCTATCAACATTATGCACCCTATCATAGAAAAAAGATCTAATGATAGACCTGTAATAAAAAGTGCGGCAAAAGCTCCACAAAGTGCAAGAGGTATTACCAACATGATAGTGAATGGTATGACGAATGATTCATATAGGCTGGCGAGGATAAGATAAATAAATATTATACCAATGGTGGCTGCTAACAACATCGCTGTAATAAGTTCTCCAAAAGTTTTTGCCTGTCCTTCGAATTCATAGGAATATCCATCTGGTAGTTTAATATCATTCTTAAAGAACTTTTCTATATCCTCTATTGCCTTTGCCATACCGGGACCCTTGGGAGCAACATCTGCAGATATCAAGACGTAACGTGCTCTATTAAGCCTGCTTATTTCTGTAGGACCTTCTGTTTCTACGCCTTTTGCAACAGTACTTAAAGGTATCAAACGATTATTTATGTTTGGCACATATATAGAAGAAAAAATACTTTTAAGATCACGATGTTCCTCTTTGAACCTAACCCTTACATCGTAATTGTTATCACCTATTTTGAATTTAGTTGGAGTTTGACCTTCTACAAAAGTCCTCAACTCCATACCAGCCATATTGCTTGATACACCCATTCTTTCTGCTTTGTTTTTATCAAACACTATTTGAAACTCAGGCTTACCTTCTTCATAAGAAGAGCTCACATCTTTTAAAGAAGGGTGGTTCTTGAACTTTGACATTACTTTATCTGATATCTTCTTTAATTCAGCTAGGTCGTCGCCTTTTATATAAAGTAAGAACGGTTGTTTAGAACCAAAGTTACCAACGGTGTCACCTATAATAGGTTTCAGGAAGCTATAGTTCTTCATTTGTTGTCTAACGAGTTCCTTAAATTCAGTAGTAGAAGTACTTCTTTTAGACCTATCTATCATCTTAACGTACAACATTATGTCGTTATGGTCATTAGTGCCACCACCCATAAAAAGACCAGTGAGTTCTACCAACTTGTTCTTCCTAATAATATCGTCAACTTCTTTTCCATACCTTTCTGACTGAGCCAAACTAGTTCCAGGTTTAGCCTCTAAGAAGATCATAAATTCACCGTTATCTGCGGCAGATTTAAATGATTTTGGTATCCATATAATAGTTGCAGAGGTCACAATAAATATGCCTAAACTTATAAGCAAGACTTTCTTTGAGTGCAGTAAAGTATATTTAAGTATCCTCTCATAATATACTTCTAATTTATCTTGGAATATTTTGAATTTAGTTAATACCCAATTCCTTTTTTCCTTGTGCTCTTTTTTTCCAGCCATATAAGCAGATAGCATTGGAGCCATAGTAAGAGCATCTAACAAACTTATTAACATAACAAAACACACTGTTAGACCAAAAGACTTAAAAAACCTTCCTACTACACCAGTCAAGAACGACACTGGAGCAAAAACAGCTATTATAACAAATGTCGTAGCAACAACTGCAAGCATAACTTCTTTTGTTCCTTTGATTGCCGCTTCTTTTGGTGATTCTCCCATTTCAAGATGCCTGAATATATTCTCTCTAACAACTATAGCGTCGTCTATCAAAAGACCTACTGCTAAACTTAATGCTAAAAGAGTTATAACGTTAACAGTAAATCCTGCAACGAACATAAGTATAAAAGCACCCAATAATGAATTTGGGAGAGCAACACTAGTTATGATAGTAGACCTACCGCTACCAAGCGCAAGATACACTACAAGAATCGTAAGGATGATACCTATAATTATAGTCTCTGTAACGTCGTTAACGTTGGCTGTTATAGGCCATGAACTATCTTGAACTACTGCAAGTTTTGGTTTGCCCTCTAACTCAGCTATACTTGTGTTTAACTCATTTACCTTCTTTTTTACCGATTTAATTACAGAAACAGTATTAGTATCTGTTTGCTTATATACCAAGACCACTAATGATTTCTTTCCATTTATAAAAGACCTTGAATCTTCATCCTCAAGTGACTCTGTAACAGAACCTATATCTTTAACAGCAACGGGAACATCATTGCCCAAAAAACTTACAATTGTATTATTAACATCATCTATACTCTTAAATTCTGCCAAAGATCTTATTGTAATATCATTTATATCACCTTGTAATCTTCCTGAAGGAATATTCTTGCCAGCTAGTCCCAATTGACTAGCCACCATTGATGCAGAGATCTGTCTGTTATTTAGTTTATCTTTATCAAGCTCTACGTGGAACTCTCTTTTTCTTCCACCAATAACTTCTACTCTACCAACACCATCTGCTTGTTCTAGTCTTTGCTTAATGGTGTACTCCACAAGATCATACATCTTGGCATCATCAAGTTCAGCCTCTACAGAAATTATGGCTATTGAGTTATCAGAAGGGTCAACTATCCTGATTATTGGTTCTTCAATATCGTCTGGCAATTTAGATCTTATAGCAGATATCTTGTCCCTTACCTGTTGTTGTGCATACTTAATGTCTGTTTCAAGAGTAAATTGACAAGTTATTATACTGGCTCCATCCTTGTTGCTTGAATAAAGGTTTTCTAGACCAGAAAGTCCGCCTAGTTCATCTTCCATTATTTTAGATACATCTGTTTCTACTTCTGCAGGAGAAGCACCCGGATAATAAGTAACTACAGACACGATAGGAAAATCTATATCGGGAAAAAGGTCCACACCTAACCTACTAAGAGATATCCCTCCTATAGTTAAGATAAGGATAAATATACAAGTTATAAAGACGGGGCGTTTGATCGAAAGTTCAGCAATGTTCATAAAGTTTATATCTCCTCTTCGCTCTTAAAGGTCTTCATCGTAGTTATAGTAGAAATAAGTTCTTGTTGGGCAAGTAATCTTGTTTGTTGTGCACTTGCCAAATCATTCTCGAACATTATGACCTGATACGTTGTAGTACGACCAAGTTTAAGTCTTTTTTCTTCGTAATTAACTTTTTGATCCTGTAATTTTTCAAGCTCATGTGCTAATTCAAGTTTTTTTCTTGTATCAACTATCTTTTTACTAAGATCATCCCAAAGTCTTTCTGTTTCAAAAGATTTTCTTTGATATGCATATTCTGCCGCTACTTTTTCTGCTTCATAACCTTGGTTCACTCTACTCACATATCCAAAACTTAGTGGAGCACTAAAGGTAAGTCCTACTATAGTGTAAGGATATCTACCACTAAAAGCATCTTGAAAGGCATCGTTAAATTTTTCTTTTCCATTAAGAGAAAAAGTACCAAAAAGATCCAATGTAGGTGCATTTTTATCTTTTGATAATTTAACATTAGCGGCGGCGGCCCTTGCTCCAGCCTCTAAAGCTTTAACATCTTCTCTAACCCCAACTTTTTCTGGAATAGAAAGAGCCAAAGCTTGTTCTGGTGTCATTTTTTCTAATTCTATTTCTACATCATCACTTGTAAGACCTCTATTGGTATTGAATTGTCTTAATAGTTGTCTTTCTGTTTCCATTGTAGATTCAAGTTCTAGTTGTCTCATCTTTAGCATTGCTTGTGCTTGTAAAAGATCAACCTTGTCTGCAAGGTTAAGGTTTGCCCTCCTCTTAGACCATTCTAAAAGTTTTTCTGCTCTCTTAAGATTTTGTTTTTGTATATCTAAAAGCTCTCTTACAGTAGAAAGGTTCCAGTAAAGAGTTTCTGATGCTGAAATTAGCTGTTTAGACATATATTTTGATGAATAGGCATCGCTCATGGATTTAGATTCTAATGCCTGCATTGCTGCACGTGTTTGACGTCCAAAAGCATTTTGCCATAAGGATTGTTTTACTTCTAGCACAGGGCTCATTTCATAATACTCTGTATATGGAATAAAAGCGCCATTAACGCCATTCATCTTTGTGTGGGTTAAAGAGTAATAAAGTTTTCCGCTAAGACCAAACGTAGTGTTCTTGGCAAAACCCATCGAACCACTAGAGACTATAGTTCTGTCCCCCATTATTGCAGGTATCGCTGGCACCCTTTTATCGTTAACATGATTTAGATTAGTAAAGAACGATGTAGATGTAAGAAGCTCCCCTTCCTGTGATTTTAGTTTTCCAGCCTCAGTATTTTTAACAGAAGCTGTATAATTTTGGTTCCCTTGTGCCACCTGTTGAATGTATGACTCAAGAGTTATAAGTTCAGCATAAGCACAGAAAGAAATACTAAACACGATAAAACTAATTATTTTTTTCATTGCAAAAACCCTCACAAAATATTTTCATATAATTCTCTCTTACCTTTTTTCTAGAAGCTGGATTCTCTATATCTGGTAAAGAAAAAACCTTTCTTACTTTTGGATTGACCATAAAGAAAGATTTTATCGATCCAAAAAGAATGGAAGTGCACAACCTTGGATCTAGCTCCTTGTTTATTATCCCTTGTTCTTGAGCTGTACTAAAGAATGAAACCAAAAGCTCAAAAACCTTATGGAATGTTTTTTTAAATACCTCTGATGATTTTTGGCTTTGGCTTTCCATTTCTCTGTGTATAAGAGTTAAAAGTTCAATGTGTTCAAAATGTATATTGATTATTTCATCTAGGAATAAGGACAGCCTTATATCGAACTCCTGTTTTGATTTTGGTGGTACTAATATTTTTTCTGCTGTTCTAAGTCCAAACTCACCAAAACTTTCTATACAGGCATGAAAAAGTCCTTCTTTGCCTCCAAAATAATAACTCACTAAGCTAACGTTCATGCCCGTAGCCTGACAAATGTCCTTAATAGTAGCCCCATCATAGCCTTTTTTGGCAAACAGCGGTGTTGCTTTCTCTATCAAAAGAGATCTAGTGTTAGTTCCTTTTTTAATCATAATATGGACTAATTAAAACATTCATTTGATTTTGTCAAACATATATTTGAAAAATTAAAATTTGCATTTGACAGATTTTAAGGTATACAAGGTTGTGGAGGGTAAAAATTTGAAGTTATCCGAGCTTTTACACGAACAAATGAAAACAGCCATGAGAGACAAAAATGCCAAAAGATTATCTGTAATAAGAATGCTAATGGCAGAAATAAAGACAGAAGAAAAATCAACTACAAAGAAAAGGACAGAAGAAGAAGTGTGTCAGGCTTATCACAAGAAGCTTGTAAAATCCCTAGACTTCTTTCCCGACGACAAGAAAGCAGAAATTAAAGAAGAGTTAAAAATAATAGAGGAATTTTTACCAAAGCAGATGAGTAAAGAAGAAGTTGTCGCATTCATAAAAGCAAACGTTAAGTCAGAAGAAGTTAATATGAAGAACGTAATGCCACTTTTAAAGGGAAAAGCTGATTCTCAAGTAATAAAAGAGATAGTTGATAATTGGGGTAAATAAAAAATTACTTCTTATCTTCTTGCTCAAAAACATAAGTAATTGATACAGCACCATAATAAGATGCAGCATTGTCGTATCCTGAATCCTTATCTAAAAAATGCATCAGCATCCCTATCTTTGGAGAAACAATGAACATCTCAAAGGGCATAGTCCAAGTAAGCTCTGCATTAAAGGCCTGTATAAAACTTTTATGTATAGTAGCTATATAATCACCACTTGATTGTTTTGTTAGGTTGCCTATTTCAGATTTGCCCAAACCATATAGCAGGCCTATCTTAAAACGTTCTGTTACCGGTATATTAAAAGAAATACCAAAAACGTCTGAGTCATATGAAGTATAAGTATCACCATTCTTGTTATATTTTATATCCAAGACCCTGAATGGAAGCACTGGCATCCTTAACGCTGTATCAAGACTTAGATATCTAAAATCAAAATATTCAGAAAATTTTATGCCAGCTATCATTATGCTAGAAAGATTAGTACTGCTTGCTCCTGATAATCTAAAAGCTCCGTATCCCTGACCACCAAAAACAGATATTCCACAAAACGCTAATGAAGGAAACATCATCGCTAAAACGATTATTGTTTTTTTCATAAATTTAATTTGTGTAAACACTCCTTAAAGTTTTTAATAAAACATCTATCGTGGTACCAGAAGGTCCTTGTATAACGGAATCAAAATTAGAACCTGTTGGATTAAGATTAAGTTCCAAGGTATAAGCACCTTTTGAAGAAGCTGTTTGATAAAAACCTGCTGCTGGATAAACAACGCCACTAGTACCTATAGAAACAAAAAGATCACACAAAGATAAATTAGATACAATATCGTCCATAAACAAGGGCATTTCATTGAACCACACAATATGAGGCCTAAGATTTCCGTTACAGTTATCACAACTATCACTTGCATCAAGGTCTTCTTCCCATTCCATTACAGAACCACATTCAAAGCATCTTGCCTTAAAAAGTTCTCCATGCATGTGTAAAACTTTTTTTGAACCAGCTCTCTCATGAAGATTATCAACGTTCTGCGTTACCAAGGTAAAATTATCACCAAACAAGTCTTCTATTTCTGCAAGGGCAAAATGTCCTCTATTTGGTTCACATAATTTTGCCTGTCTTCTTCTTTGGTTATAAAATTCATAAACAAGATCTGGGTTCGCATAAAAACCTTCTGGGGTAGCAACGTCCTCTATTCTATAATTTTCCCACAAGCCTCCACTATCCCTGAATGTCTTTATGCCAGACTCTGCACTAACTCCAGCTCCTGTTAATACAACTATTTTTGGAGAAGATTTGGTTTTTAAGAATTTAAGGAGTTGTTCCATTGAATATACCTTCTTTTAGTTCTTTATATGCTAACTTGAACGCATTATAGACCTCGTCATTGAAAAGGACAAACCTTAGTTCGTCTAAAGGAATATTTTGTTCTTTAGCTTTCAGCGCCACACCAAGAGCTATAAGAGCGGCCTCTTTAACTGGATAGCCATAAGCACCAGCACTTATAGCCGGAAAAGAGATACTTTTAAGACCATGCTCTATAGCAAGTTCAATAGATCTTTTGTAGGCTGAAGCTAATAGAACAGGTTCACCATTAAACCCATCTTTATAAACTGGCCCTACAGCATGTATTATATATTTTGATCTAAGTGTGTAAGCTTTAGTTATTTTTGCAGAGCCTGTAGCACAACCTTTTAATTTTCTACATTCTTCTAACAACAGTAGACCTGCTTTTTTATGTATAGCGCCATCAACGCCTCCACCACCCAGCAGGGAGTTATTAGCAGCATTAACTATTGCATCTGTGTTTTGATCTGTAATGTCACCAAGAACAAAGTTTATATTCATGGTGCATATTAAACCACAATATTAAAAAACATCCTTACCTGTTTTCTTTTCTTTTTTTAATTTACCTTGTTCGTCATAAATAAGCTCATAATAGGTCTTAGAAAAAAGCTTCCCTTTTTCATAGTCATCTACTGTTTTGAATTTTTCTACACCATTTTCATATTCATAGACAACTACTTGTACTATCTTCTGGCTCTTAAG
>CAYPMK010000033.1:12983-15070 GCA_964411885.1 uncultured Bdellovibrionales bacterium | reverse complement strand
ATATTTGAAGCTTATGGAGTAGAGCATGAATTAGAAAGAGCTCTTCAAAGACGTGTTTGGCTTAAATCAGGTGGCTATATAGTTATAGATCAAGCAGAAGCATCAGTGATTATAGATGTTAATACAGGTAGATATGTTGGTTCTAGAAATCAGGATGAAACTATTCTGAATACGAACTTAGAGGCAGCAAAAGAGATTGGTTATCAGCTAAGGTTAAGGAACCTTGGAGGGATAATAGTAATTGATTTTATAGACATGGATAAAGAGGACCACAAAGACAAAGTGCTTACGGCCTTAAAAGAATCTTTAAAGAAAGACAGGGCAAAGACCAATGTTCTAGATATTTCTGATCTAGGTCTTGTTGAAATGACAAGAAAAAGAATTCGTGAAAGTGTGTCTAAAACTGTTTGTAGCCCATGTCCTTATTGTGATGGCCGTGGTTATAGCAAGTCTTATAAAACCGTTGCCTACGAGGTCTTTAGAGAGCTAGAAAGAGATGCTACTTATGAGGAAATCAAGGTAATAACTGTTTATTTGAATCCTTCTGTCTTGGATTATATATATCAGAACGAAAAACCTTTAGTCGAATATATACAAAAGAAATATAACAAGAACATAGTTTTTGAGGCAGATGAAAAATTACATCATGAACAATACGAAATATCTCTTTTAAGTTAATATTAATCTAAACTTAGCTTTAATTTAAATGTTAGTGTTGTATAATAATGTCTATGACAAGTGGTATGGAAACAATAGATCTGCTTACGCTTGGGTTTATGTTCGCCCTTATTGGTATTGCTATTTTTATTGCAGTTAAAATTATAATGGGCGACCAAATGTCATTAGAGGAACAAGAACGTCTTGGTATAGGCGTGACTGGGAAAACGTTTCCATCAGTAATATTCAGATTGGTGTATCCTGTAGCAAAAAAAGTTCTACCTAGTGTGGGAAAATGGAAAATAGATAATTTTCGCCAGAAGATAAGTAAAAAAATATCTAGCGCTGGTTTAAGAGAAGTTTTTACACCAGATGAATTCTATGCTTTTCAAGTTGCCTTTGCTTTTTGCCTTCCTGCAGCAGTTTACGTATATAACTTTATATTGGGTCTTGGACTTTCTATAACCTACGTCCCTATTTTTGCTGTTTTTGGATGGTTCTATCCTAAACTTTGGCTAGATGGGGTTATAAAGACACGTCAGGAACAAATAAAGAGAGAGATGCCTTTTGTGGTAGATCTTCTTACCTTGTGTGTTGAAGCTGGACTTGATTTTGGTGGGGCTATGGCCAAGGTCGTGGAAAAAGGTCAGGAAGGACCACTTAGAAGTGAATTCGAAACAGTTCTAAAAGAAATAAAACTTGGTGCAATGAGATCTGATGCTCTTAGGAGTATGGGTGATAGGATAGCTATAAAAGAAATTTCTTCTTTTGTTTCTGTGCTGGTTACTGCAGAAAGGATGGGTTCGCCAATAGGGGACGTTTTAAGAGCACAGTCTGATTCAATCAGACATGAAAGATTTATGGCCGCAGAAGAAAAGGGAGGCAAGGCGGCGACAAAAATACTTATTCCTATGGCTATATTTATATTACCGGCAGTGTTTATAGTTATATTTGGACCTATAATACTCAGAAAGATATACGGTGGTTAGAGGAAATGAAGTTACTTAGGAATGAAAAGACGATATTGACTAATATAAAGATTGCAGATGGTTTTTTTGATCGTCTTAGGGGGCTTATGTTCAAAAGAGAATTGGGAGAAGAGGAAGGCCTTTTTATACCAAATTGTAATTGGATACATACTTTATTTATGAGATTTTCTTTAGACATTGTTTACTTGAATAAAAATAATACAATATGTCATATTGATGTTGATGTTAAGCCTTGGCGTTTTTGTTTACCGGTTTTTAGTGCAAAGTCTATTCTTGAACTAAATTCTGGTGTGGCAGAGAGGCTGTCTTTACAAGAGGGGGATCTCCTAAAATGTATAAATTAATATGCATAAGCGGTCAAAATGCACCTCGTTCTTTTATACTAAAAGAGGGTGATAACACATTAGGAAGGGTTGAAGAATCAGATTTAAGGGTGTCTTC
>CAYPMK010000033.1:11682-12883 GCA_964411885.1 uncultured Bdellovibrionales bacterium | reverse complement strand
ATGTTGATGAAGCGATATCCGGTTTCAGGAATAATAACGATACTTCTTGTTGCGATGATAGTTTCTGTCGTTCTTATGGTGTCTATACCGGTGGTGCAATTTGACAGTTATATTCTAGACAAAGAAACATCACAAAGAGCGGCGTATCTTGCTACATTACTAGCAGAACAAAATAAAGACACAATAGGTTCAGAGAGTCCAGATCCGCCATCAATTAAAGCGGTAGAGGATGTGCTTGGTGTTCAATTTGCTGTTATTACAGACGTAGAAGGAAAAGTTTTGGCTCCGGGAGAAAGAGCTGGTGAAACTATCACTGTAGATAGAATAAAGAAAATATTGGAAGGTCAATCAGATGAGTTTAAGAGTGTAACAAAATCTGGTGATATATATAAAACACCTGTTGATATGTTTGCTCTTTCGGGTGGCAGGTATTTAGTTACAGCTCCTATAAGAACTTATCTTGTTGATCAAGGTAAATATGAATATATTGGCTTTGCTGTATTGGAATTTGCGACTGCGGCAGTAAAACAAAGTATGGCAGGTGCTTGGCAAAGAATCTTGGTCGGCATAGTGCTTGCTTGTTTTATAGGTCTTGTATTCTCTATTCTTATATCTAAAATATTTAGTCATCCTTTACTTAAAATATATGATGAATTGGACCTTGCCATGAAGGGTGAATCAAAGAGAATCAATTTTACTTTTGGTTCAAAAGAGGGAAAAGATCTTATTGAATTAATAAATATTTTACTTAGGAAGTCTAGGCGTTCTTCTGCAAAATCTTCTGCAGGAGGAATAGACTCTCTTTCACAGGATATTCATGGTGCAGATCCAATATTGGTGTTTGAATCTATAGGCAGGTCATTAAGGATACCTTTTTTTGTTCTTGATACATCCAAATTAATAGTTACTGCTAACCAAGCTTTTGCAGTGATATCAGGATATAGATCTGGTGATTGGCATGGGGTTCCAATAGTAGACGCTGTTAGGGAACAAAGACTTTTGGGTGTTATATTGGACCTTATTAGTAGATCTAATGCTATGGGTCAGGATGTGAGTGAAGAAGTAATGGCAAACGAAAAAGTATATAGAGTTAGTGTTAGTGGCTTGAAAAATGATAGAGGAGAATTTAATTATCACTGCATAAGCGTAGAGGTTGTTTAAACTAAATGGCAAAAGAATCAAGATTAGAAATACTAAAGGG
>CAYPMK010000033.1:7419-11582 GCA_964411885.1 uncultured Bdellovibrionales bacterium | reverse complement strand
CTTCTGTCTGGAGGTGATGCACCAAAAGAAGCAAAAGATGAAAAAGCAAAGACTCCAGAGCAGATTGCAGAAGATGAGCTAACCAAAAAAGAAGATGAGGGAATGGATAAAGTATATAAAAGAAAGATTCCAGAAGAAGATAGAGAAGTATATGAAAATGCGAACCAATTCTATTTTGAAGGAAGACGTGAACTTAGGCTAAAGAACTATTCAAGGGCGTTGGATCTGTTCAGGAAGGCTCTTATGTTGTATCCAGAACATGCAAAATCAAGTTACTATGTTAAGATAACGCAAGAATTCATGAAGCAAGAAAGTGAATTACAAATGAAACTAGGAAGAAAAATGTTAGAGCATAAAAGATATAATGAGGCTATCAGGCATTTTACTGAAGTTATTAACTTGAATGCCAGAGAACTAGAATCTAGTATAGCTAAAGAAGCACAAAAGTGGAGGGGGATAGCTGAGAAAGAAAGGGACAGGGTAACGCAGGAATGAAAATAAAAATATTCAAGAATGGTAATTTAATAAAAGAACATTCTGCTCCAAAAGGGCTTGTTGTGCTTGGTAGAGCAGAAGATTGTGATATTTGTATATTGGATGACGCTATATCAAGAAAACATGTAGAGTTTAGGATAATTGATGAGAGCAATGTTTCTTTTTCTAGAAAGAGTCAATTTGGTGAAATATTCAAAGAAGGAACAGCCGTTGAAGAGGGCAAACTTGGTTCTGGAGAAAGTATAGATATAGGAGACATAAAGATAGTCGTTGAAGCTGACGGGACAGAAGACAAAAAAGCAACAAAAGAAAAAGCTTCTGACTTTGAGCTTTTTACAATGAGTGCAGATCCTACAATGTTACCAGAGTTTGATAAAAAGCTTGAACCGATACAGAAAGAACAGAATAACACGGATAAAGACATAGAAGAGGCTTCTTTAAAAGAAGAAGAGATAAAGGACAAAAAAGCAGAAGAACAAAAAACAAATGGTGGCATACAAATTTCTGGCACCAACTCTGGCACTGCTAAAAAAGATTATTTTGGCGACGAAACAATGGTTGGTCCTTCTAGGCTTATATATCAGATGATAGCTATAAGTGGCCCATATAAAGACAAAGTCTTTCCTCTAGAGAAAGATTCAATAATGCTTGGTAGATCTAACAAGGCTGAGATAGTTCTTATTGATGATCTTATATCTAGAGAACACGCTAGAATATACAGACAAGGGGTTGAAAGCTTTATTGTAGACCTTAACAGCGCTAATGGTGTTAAAGTGAACGGAAGAAAGATTAGCGAGCCAGTGACATTGAACAGCGGCGATATATTAGAAATAGGGTCTTCTGCTTTTAGGTACATGGCGATAAATCCGTTAGTACAGTCTGTAAAAGGGGTTTCAGAACTTTCTTCATCAAAAATAAAGCAATCTGCTGTTGAAAAGGTTGTGGACCTTAGTGAAACTCAAGTTCGTAATATAGAAAAGAGCTATGGGTTAGAGGACGAAAATAAGAAAAAGAAGAAAAAAATAATTTTAATAACAATAATATTGTTGTTTATTTTTGTTCTAGTTTTTATGCTTATTTCTAGTGCAGATGAAAAGAAAAAAGCAGAAGAAAAAGCTCTTCTTGAAAAACAGAAAAAGGAGCAAGAAGAAAAATTAAAAGAAGAAGTTCCAGAAGTTAAGTGTTTAGAAGAGGGACTTTGTCATTTACCGATAGATGTACAAAAACAATTGCAGGCTGAATATGATGTTGGGGTAAAATTATTTAAGAACTATCAATATGAATTAGCAGAGGATAGGGCTCGTCAAATATTGGAAAAATCACCAGATTGGGCTAAGGCACAAGAACTTTTAAGAACAGCATCTGAAGCCAAAGAACAGCTTTTAATACAGAAAGAACAAGAAGAAGAAGCAACAGTAAGAAAAATGCTTCAAGAAAAAGTTGCTAAATTGTTGTCTACAGCAAGGGACCAAATGTCTAAAGGCAAATATGATGATCTTAAATTAACGTTAGCTAGTATATTTGAGGTAGATCCTAATAATAACGAAGCAAAACAAATGGCAGATAAACTTGAGCAGATGGAAGAAGATAGAAAAATAGCTCAAGAAAAGAGAGCTAAATTCCTTGCTTCATTGCAAACATATAAAAGGATATTTGCCGACGGTAAAAAACTGTATGAAAGAAAGGAATATGTGAAAGCAATAGAGACATTTCAAAAATGTATAAATATGCCAAATCTCAATAGTCCAGATGTACAAGAGATGCGTTCAGAGAGTAAAAGACTAATGGAAGAGTCGTCAAGATTACTTAAGGAGTCTGTGGCACCAGAACTTTCTGTTGCTGAACAGGCTTTAATGAGTAGTCAATATAGGGAAGCTATTGCTTCTTACCAAAGAGTGTTGAAGATGGATTATAGGAATAAAACAGCAAAAAGTGAGCTGGAAAAAGCAAAGACCGCTTTGAATGAAACAGCAAAAGATGACTTTTCTAGGGCATTGATATCAGAAAGTGTTTCTGATTTTAAGACAGCATGTATGTATTATAATGCAGTAGTCGAGACTGCAATTCCGGGCACAAGATATTATAATTTAGCCATGGAAAAGGTTAGAAAAAGATGTGAAAAAAGTGCAGGAGAAAAATAAATATACTAAGTTGGCAATAATCAATGTTTATAATATAATAGCACGGTAAGTTAAAAAAGTTATGGAGGTTATATAAATGAATAAAAGAGGACAAAGTGCTACAGAATACATCCTTATACTCGCTGTAATGGTGGCAATAATAGTGGTAGTAGCAAAATATATGCCTGACAGGTTCAAGGGATTAATAGATACAGCGATGAAGAAAGTTGAAGGTGGCCTAGACTCAGTAGATACAGGTTCTAAGTAATATAAAGTATTTTATGTCCTGTAAAAAAGGTCAGGCAACACTTGAGTATATTCTTCTTTTAACTGTTATAGCGGTCATATTTATGAAAGTTATTACTCATGTTCAGGATATTTTCTATGGCTGGGACGGTAATAAAGGCGCCATAGAACTTTTCATTAAAGATCAAATAATAGAAAAGCTTGCTACCAATAAAGCAAATGGCGATACTGGTTGGAAAGATTGAATTTCATTGGCTTTTCTTGCCCTGTTGAACTATAATTTATATTATGAGGGGTTTTGGATCATTAAGAAAAAATAAAAAAGCTCAGGCCACAGTAGAGTTCCTGCTGTTAATGGCAGTGCTAGTACCTATTCTTGTTTTTGCGATCAACACTATAAACGAAAGATTATTTGGCGCTTTATCTGGATGGATAGGAAAAGAAATACAAACTCGTGCAAGGTATGGCTATTCGTATCAGTACTATAAAAGTGGCGGGATAATTAATGACGCTAATTTGACCAACACAAGCGGAGCTGTTCCTGTTCCATATACGGGCTCTGGTTCTGCCGTTGACCCCATGCATCCTCTTGCAAAAGTAAGAGAAGGTTGGGCACAAGATTGAAACATAAGAAAGGACAAGTTGCCGTGGAGTTCATCATGATGTTCGTTCTTTGTATCAGCGTTATAATATATATCTTCTATTTTTGCTATTCACTAGCCTCTTTGGAATATAAATCTTATGTTCAATATATGCTTGGTAGAACTATTACGTCAGCCTCAGTAAAATATAGTGAAAAAAAACAGGACGCAGATAATCTATTAACAAAATTTAATACAACAGACTCTCATTATGGTGCTACTCTTATAACAGGAAGACTTGATTGTAATCTTGATTCATCACAAGGGTTTAGGGGCATACTTCAGTATGGTACTGGAGGAGTTAATTATAATGTTGTCTCTAACGTTGGCGTTGCTTGTTCTGTAAAAGCACCAATGATACTACCGTCACTAATTACTAGTAAATCAACAGGACCTTTAACTGTTACAATGGAGTCAATGACAGGAAGCGAGATATCTGATGACCATTGTAAATGTGCCCTTGGTCTTGATAAGACGTGGAGTAATTGTGTTAGTGAAGGTAATTCTGGAACAGAGGTGTATATTGATAATGGCTGTTAGAAATAAAAAAGGTCAAGCCCTTATAGAGACATTGTTCCTATTACCATTTATGGTAGCTATTATTATGCTGGCATATCAGGCTTATGTATTGATAAACAAAAACATCGTTTCACAAAAATAT
>CAYPMK010000033.1:0-7319 GCA_964411885.1 uncultured Bdellovibrionales bacterium | reverse complement strand
GATACATGCGGTAAAAAGTAGTAGGGGGATTTATGGGTAATACTAAAACACTGATAATATCACTGGTACTAACAGCTTTTGCTATATTGTTAATGATGACCTATATACAAAAGAAAGAAGCCGAGCTTGAAAAAGATCTAGGTGTTTATATGGAAGTGCTTGTTGCTAGTAAAGACATAGAACAATATAAGGCTGTAGAAGAGAATTTAGTCGAGAAAATAAAAATACCAAAAAAATTCCTTCAGCCTAATTATATAGGTGATGTAAAGGACGTAAGAGACACCGTTGCGGCAATACCAATAGCTAAGGGTGAAGTAATTAGTACTAATAAATTAATGTTCCTTGGTGGAAAGACCGGTCTTGCGCCTATGATATCAAAGGGTAAAAGAGCTATAGCGATAAGAGCAAGTAGTGGTAATAGTGTTTCAAACCTTATTAAGCCCGGTGATAGAATAGATATTATGGCTGTACAAAATGTTCCAGAGAATAATCAAAACGTTAACAAAGTTACAACAGTTCTGCAGGATGTGTTTGTTCTTTCTGTTGGCGCAGATGTTTATAGTCAAATACCAAAATTCCAACCAAGTGATGCCGGTGTTGATTTTGGGTGCATACAACCCAAAAGAGGTGACGAAAGTAATTCACAGTTCAACGAACTCACTATAGAGGTGACGCCCAAAGAAGCACAAAAAATTGCCGCGCTTTCTGGTGCACAACTTTACTATACATTAAGAAATACAGACGACAGAAGTAATGAAATAATATTGCCAACTACAGACAGAGAGGTTTTGGGCATTGATAAATAAAAAATTAATATTTTTATCTGGCCTTGTAATATTGCTTGTAAGCAATATCTTTATTACTACAGAGCTTGACGCAAAAAAGAAGATAAAGAAAAAACCCGGTGTTAAATACATAGACATCAACGTAGTAAAAGGAATAAGAAAAGAGGTGTATCTTGATTTTCCCGTGGGCAAAACATGGGGACCCTCTGATACTAGTGTTTTTTCTGTTACCTTAGAGAAGAAAAAAGATTTTCCTAATCTAGCAAAAGACAGGTTGGTTTTTAGAGGAGCTACTTCAAGAAAATTTGCATCAACGGACCTTTGGGTCTATGACGAAAATGATGTATTAAAGATAGTTTATAACGTTACTGTAACTGACTATAACATTAAAAGGATACTTGGATTTCTTAAAAAAGAGCTAAAGAACGTAGAAGGACTTAAAATGTATATCCGTGAGGATAAGATAGTCCTTGATGGAGAAATATTACTTCCTGACGATATAGCAAGGATAAATCAGGTAATATCTGGTTTTGAACCAGTATTTAAAGTTCAATATAAGCTTAGTCCGACGTTGTTCAAAGTAGTTGCAGAAAAAATGGAAAAAGAGATAGGGCTTCCAGATGTACACGTAGAAGTGGTTAACGAGAAATTCTTTCTTAAAGGCATAGTAGACGATAATGTTCAGCTTAAATATGTTGTTGATAAAGCAACAGCATATCTTCCAAAATACTTTTTTGAGCCATTTGTTAAATTACAGGGAGCAGGAGGAGAACTTAAAGAGCCCAACACTGATGAGTCCCTAATAAACTATGATTTCTTGAAAATAAAACAAGCAATAGAAAAACCAAAGAAGTTGATAAAAATAGTTGTATATTTTGTTGAGATAACCAAAGGATTTGAAGACAACTTTGGTTTTTCGTGGTCGCCAACTATTGATACCAGTGCTTCTAATGCTACAATGACTTGGTCTAGCAAAAAAACAGATGACAAAGGTAATGCCATTGAACCATTAGCTACTACAATTACAGGTATAATCCAAAACTTCATCCCAAAACTAAAAAATGCAGTAGATACAAAAAGAGGTAGAGTAATACAAACTTCTGCAATAACCATAGAGAATGAAGCTAGTGGTGCTATAAATAAAACAACAGAGTATCCATATATAATAACTACTGCAGATCAGATACAGACTAAAACTTTTAAGGTCGGTATACAGGTTAAGCTGACACCAAAAATAATGGGGCTTGTAGATAGTTCTCAGGATATTAGTCTTGCTCCTGTTGAAGTAGAAGTGTCTCAACTTGTTTCTATGTCAGCGAATGGTCTTCCTATTACAACGAGTAACAATATGTCTACTTATATAAATCTGAAGTCTGGGGATACTGCCGCTATAGGTGGTATAGTACAGAATACTGGTTATAAAGGGTTTAAAGAAGGCTCTGATGAAAAAAATGTAATAATAGACCTTACAAGGTCTAAGAGTTTTCAGAGGAATAAGACCCAATTTGTCATGTTCGTTACTCCAGAGATAGTGGTCTCTGCCGCTGAAGCAAGCAAAAAAGCTAAAGAAGCGTTTAACGTTAAATAAAAAAGGAGTTTTATGCCAGAAGGCGTTAATAGATCATATTTAATAGCTGTCGTGGGTGGAAAGGGCGGCGTAGGTAAAAGTCTTATAAGTGCCAACCTTGCACTTTCTTTTGCTCTCGACACAAAAAAACCAGTTCTATTAATAGACGCTGATCCTGACACCTGTGGAGACGACAGTGTTATCCTTGGTGTAAAATCAAAAAGAAGTCTTTATGATGTAACAAAAGTTTCAGGAAGAATAACACCAGCTATACTCAGGGAGTTCATTACTAATCACCCTGCTGGTATCTCTGTATTACCGTTCGTGGAAAAAATATCAGATTACGGTTCTGTCGGCTCTGTAGACGTAAGACGTGTTATGGAAACAATACTTTCTAATTACACATACACAGTTGTTGATTGTGGAAGTAGACTTACAGAACAAGTGCTTGCTGTGTTAGAAATGTCTACCATAATCCTTGTTGTTACAAACCCAGAGATAATAGTTTTAAAGCATAGCAAGAGGATAATAGAAGACCTTAATGGTTTGATGTTCCATCCAGATGTTATGAGAGTAATAGTGAACAGATATAATCCGGCCAGTCCAATAACACCACAAATAATACAATCAAACCTTGGGATACAAATATTAGGGGCTGTGCACGAGGATGCAGATACTTGTATTACATCCATAACCAAAGGCAAACCAGCGCTTTTGTCTGCACCTAAAAGTTTGGTGGCAAGGAATATCTTTCAAATTGCAAGAGTGCTTCAAGAAAGAGGTATTCTTGATTCTCTTTATGGTATAAACAAACCACGTCGTGATGATGCACTTATATCAAAGAACGTAGGGCAAACTCCAGTCGTTACAGATGGTCTTAGTATAAAGCAAAGAAAAGCTGGTATAGTTAGTGAGCATGTAAGATTAAAGAGAAAGATACATAGAGCTCTTATCGATAATATGGATCTGAAAAAACTAGACCTTGAATCAAAAGATGATCCAAATAAATTCACCATCCTTTATGAGAAAACAAAAAGAACTGTTATAAGTCTTTTAGAAAAAGAGGACCTTAATTTCTTAAAGACCAGAGAAGACAGAGCACAATTAATTAAATCTATTTTAGACGAGGCGTTAGCTCTTGGTCCGTTAGAGGATCTTTTGGCAGATGAATCTGTATCAGAAATAATGGTGAATGGTCCAGACATCATCTATATAGAAAAAAATGGTAAAGTACAACTTTCTCCATATACCTTTACAGGTTCTCAACAGTTGATGGGTGTTATAGAAAGGATACTTGCACCAATAGGCAGAAGAATAGACGAAAAATCTCCTTATGTTGATGCAAGACTTGCCGACGGATCCAGAGTGCACGCTATAATCCCTCCACTCGCTATAGATGGTCCAACGCTTACCATAAGAAAGTTCAAGAAAGAAAAACTTGGCATGGATGACCTAATAAGATTTGGTTCTTTGACCAAGGATATATCTGAATTCCTTAAGGCTGTAATAGAAAGTAGACTCAATACACTGATATCTGGAGGTACTGGTTCTGGTAAAACAACCTTGCTAAACATATTGTCTGGAATGATACCTAATAATGAAAGGATAATAACAGTAGAAGATTCTGCAGAATTAAAACTTCAGCAAGACCACACTGTTAGGCTAGAGGCAAGACCAGCTAACATAGAGGGTGAAGGAGAAGTTTCTATAAGGGACCTTGTTAAGTGTACGTTAAGAATGAGGCCAGACAGAATAATAGTTGGAGAATGTAGATCTGGAGAAGCACTTGATATGTTACAGGCTATGAACACTGGTCATGATGGATCTTTAACTACGATACACTCCAACAATCCTACAGATTGTTTAAGAAGGCTTGAAACACTGGTTATGATGGCAGGAATGGACTTGCCAGCTAAGGCAATAAGGGAGCAAATAGCTTCTGCTATAAATATAGTCGTGCAACAAACAAGGCTTAGTGATGGGTCTAGAAAGATAACTCATATTACAGAGGTTGCTGGTATTAGGGGTGATGAGGTTGTTCTTAATGATGTATTCTTGTTCAAACAATCTGGTGTAGACGAAAAAGGAAAGGTTATAGGAAAGTTTGTTGCTACTGGTTATATACCAAAATTCATAGAGACCCTTGAATCTAGAGGTATATCGATACCGAAGGGTCTGTTTAGTGTGGGGTGATGGCCGTGTATCAAGAAAGTATGCTTGGCATATATAAGATAGGCATGATCGTAGTTGTTGGCGTTATAATATTCGTTGTTGTACTTATAAATTCAAAGAAGGGCATACGTTATCTTGATGAAAAATTCGACGAAAGAGCAGAATGGTTGGTTAGAGAACTCGATTCTGTTTTTATAGAGATAAATAAAAGAACAGCAGTAATACTTATGTATGCTGGTACTCTTGGAATGGGTTTTGTAATGTTCATTCTTTTTCTTCCAAATTATATTGCCGGGATAATTTTTGGTCTTGGTACAGGTTTTATGATATCTAGGTTGCCAGCCCCGATAATAAACTATATAAAAAATAAAAGAGCATACAGATTTAATTTGCAGATGGTGGATGGTTTAACGCTTATGTCTAATGGATTAAGAAGTGGTCTTAACCTTATACAATCTGTTCAACTTGTTGTAGACGAAATGCCAAATCCAATAAAACAAGAATTCACCTTGCTGTTAGCACAGAACAGAGTGGGTGTTCCAATAGATGAAGCTTTTGTTAACCTCTCAAAGAGGCTGGATATAGAGGATCTTGATATGTTCGCTACAGCTATACTGATATTAAGGGAAACAGGTGGTAACCTTCCAGAAACTTTTGATACTATTGTTCACACTATAAGGGAAAGAGTAAAATTTTCTGCAAAGGTTAAAGCATTAACGGCGCAGGGCTTATTCCAAGCTCTTGTTATAACTATAGTTCCTTTTGCTTTGCTTGGAGTTCAATATTATTCAAACCCTGCACAAACAAGCCTGCTTTTTACGACCCCGTTAGGATATGTTATGCTTACAGTTATGTTCGGTATGCAGGTAACTGGTGGTTATATGATAAAGAAAATAGTTACCATTAAAGTTTGATGTTTAAATAAAGGGAGTGAATAAAATGAAAAAAATAAGATCTTTGCTTATCTCTATTTTAATACTTTGTTCTGCAAGTGTTAGTGCTTCTATATGGATAAAGAATGGGAACTTCTTTATGAGGTTTTATGATGCTAATGAAGGTAATGGATTAGAACTAGTACGTTTTTACAACAGTATTGGTAGCGATAAAGGGATGTTCGGTTATGGATGGGGAACTATTCTAACACCAAGGTTAGTCTCAATAAATGGTATGATAATGATAGAAGAACTATCTGGTGGTGGTAAGAGCCATTTTATAGATAAGAAAAAAGATACCATAGCATCTGTAGTCGATAAACTTGTAAAAGCTATCCCTTCAAAAGGAATGGATGCTGCTTACTCTGAAAAAATAAAGGAGAACTTGTTGTCTAATACAGATTTTGTTTTTGAACTTGCTAACAAGAATGCTTTAGATGGGTATGTTCACCAAGAAGGAACAGAGATGGAGTGCATAGAAAGAGTTGGAGAAAAAATAAAGAAGGTCAAGGGTGGTTATATAAGATTAAAGGTAGACGGTAATGCTGATTATTTTGACAATACAGGCAAAATGATAAGACAAAAAATGAAGTCTGGTCGTTATTTTGTATATTCCTATAATCAGAGAGGCAATATTGATACTATAAAAGATCAATTGGGACGTTGGATGAAATTCTATTTTTCTAATGATGGTCTTTTACAAAAGATAGTTTTGTTTAACAACAAAGTTGCAGAATATAAATATGATAACAAGGGTGATCTTATTGAATCAAAAGATACTGCGGGACAAACATATACCTATAAGTACAACAATTATCACAAACTTGTAGAGGTTGGTCTTCCATCTAAGACAGGAAAATCATCTAGAATAATAGTACGCTATGAAGGTAGTACAGGGAGAGCTGTATATCAAAAAACAGAGGATGGTTGGGAAACATTTGTTGAATATTCAGAGGATAAAGAGAAGAACCAAAATTATTCAGCTGTGAGTTTAATAAAAAAATTCGGTAAAGAGGTCTATTCAGAGAAATACGAATTCTGGAAAAGACCGCGTCCAGATGGGTCTTTTTATGATTACAAGGTGAGGGAAACAGCTTCTAACGGAAAACAAAAGACCACGGTATATACTATGTGTTGTGGTACACCATTAATGATAGATGACGACGGGGTTATAACTAGATTTGAATATAATTCTAAAGGACTTTTAAGCAAGAAAGTTTTCCCAGAAGGAAGGATAATAGAGGTTGGTTACGATAATAAGGACAGAGTTTCTTATGTACTTAATAATGGTACAGCATACAGGTTTGACTATAATGAATTAGATCAACTTGTTGTTGCAAAGACGGCAAAGGTTTCTTTCCAAATGTCCTATGATGGCAACGGGAACCTCTCAAAGATATCAGATAATAGGGGAAATGTTTTCAGCCTTAAATATGATCAAAAAGGAAGGCTCAGTGAGCTTGTTTCGAAATATGGTTCTTTGGTGCTTAATTATAGATATGGTTCTGATGAGCCAGAAGTAACAGCAAAAGGGAATGTTTCAGAAAAAGTATGGGAAATCCGAAGAGTGTATCAGGACTACTTAGACACCGTGATGGTTTACTCCTTGATAGATCTTACTTAGGAGGCTTTATGCTTAGAGTATTAATTATAGTAGGGCTAGTTTTTGGTGGGGGGGCTTTGTTTGCACAAGATGTAGTTCAAAGTGATTTTAGTGATAAATTTGTAGGATACAAAATGGACCCCTTCGTTATACAGGAATCAAAGGAATGTTTGTTAAAACCTTACATGCCGACTTACGGAGGCTTTGATATATTTTCTGGGCCGTTCTATAAAAAGGGAAGTAAAACTACTAATCAGTAA
>CAYPMK010000032.1:0-15312 GCA_964411885.1 uncultured Bdellovibrionales bacterium | reverse complement strand
CAGAGAAGGTGGTAGAACCGTTGGCGCAGGCGTTGTAAGCGAAATAGTTAAATAAGGCTTGCAATATATATAGCTAGCTGATAATAGGACAAGGCTTTTAGCATAAGCGGGGGTCTTTATCGACCTTCGCTTATGCATGTATAAGATGTTTAGGAGGCACTAAGGTGAGGACCATTATCCATCTTGAATGTGGTGAATGTAAACGTAAGAACTATGTTTCTGATAAGAACAAGCAGACAAAACCTGACAAACTTAAAATGAAAAAATACTGCCGTTCTTGTAAAAAACATACAGAGCACAAGGAGACTAAGTAAGCTTAGCTTAGGCCAGTAGCTCTAACGGCTAGAGCACCGGTCTCCAAAACCGGTTGTTGTGGGTTCGAATCCCTCCTGGCCTGCCAAGGAGAATATATGGATAAAACGACGAGGAACATTTTAACACTTACGCTTGTCGGAGCTGGCATACTTGTTTGGTTTTCTGCTAGTACAGCAGTTAATCATTTTGTAGCGTATCTTGACATTTATGTTAAGGCCGGTTTTGTTCATTTTTTAATCGTTGACGCTGTTCCTGCGTTATTGGGAGCGTTAACGACATATATTTTGTATAGATCACAAAAGATACGCACCTATCTTTTAGAAGTTATTACTGAAGTTAAAAAAGTTGTTTGGCCAAACAAGAAAGAAACTTGGGGAGCAACTGTGGTGGTAATAATAGCTGTTCTTATATCTGGTGTAGTATTAGGTCTTTTTGACTGGATATCTGGTTATTTAATTAAATTGATATTGGGCTAGGAGAATTTTAAGATGACTCACGAGAACGACGATAACAAGAACTTGCAAGAACAGAAGCCAGAAGATCTGCTTTCTGATCATGAGGCTCTTGGAAAGATAATATCTGAGGGTGAAAAAAAGTTGAATGCAGAAGATTCAGTGTCTGCCTCATCCTCTGAACAGTCTTCAGAAACACCAGTTGTAGAGCCTGAAAAGATAAAAATACATTCTGATAACCCTAACATGAAGTGGTACATAGTATATGTAAGGACCGGAATGGAACAAAAAGCAAAAGAACAGTTAGAAATAAAGATAAAATCACATAATAAGTTTAGTGATTTTGGCCATGTTCTTGTTCCATCAGAGAATGTTGTTGAAATATCTAAAGGTAAAAAGAAAACAGCTTCTAGAAAATTCTTCCCGGGTTATATGTTGGTGCAAATGGTAATGAACGAGGATAACTGGCATTTTGTTAAATCAACACCAAGGATTGTTGGTTTTGTTGGTGGTAACGTTAATCCTCCAGAGATAAATGAAAAAGAAGTAATGAAGATAACAGCTCAGGTAGAACAGGGTGCTGTTAAGTCAACACCGAGAGTTTCATTTGAGGAAGGAGAGAACGTTAGAGTTATTGACGGACCTTTCACTAATTTTACAGGTATTGTTGAAGAAGTTAAACCTGATAAAGCAAAAGTAAAGGTACTTGTTTCTATATTTGGAAGATCTACACCTGTAGAACTTGAGTTCGTACAGGTAGAGAAGATATAAATAACGGACAAAGGGAGATATTAAGATGGCTAAGAAAGTAGTTGGAATGATAAAACTTCAAATACCAGCAGGGGCGGCAAACCCTTCTCCTCCTGTAGGTCCTGCACTTGGGCAACACGGTGTTAACATAATGGAATTTTGCAAAAAGTTTAATGCAGAAACTCAGGATCAAAAAGGTTTGATCATACCAGTAGTTATAACTGTTTATGCAGACAGGTCTTTTTCTTTTATAAAGAAAACACCACCAGCGTCTATATTGCTTTTAAAAGAAGCTGGACTTGAAAAAGGTTCTGGTGTGCCTCATACAAATAAAGTAGGTAAAGTAACAAAGGCTCAGGTTAAAAAAATAGCAGAATTAAAAATGCCAGACCTAAATGCCAATGACGTAGAAGCCGCAATGAAAATAGTAGAAGGAACAGCAAGGAGCATGGGCATAGAAGTTATTTGATCCTTCTGTATATTTAGAGATAGCTGGGAGGCTTAGAAAAAGCCATTAGGACCAGCAGGGAGATAAAATGTCAAACAATATCGGAAAAAAGTACAAGGCCGCCTTTTCCAAGGTGGACCGTACAAAAAAGTACAACGTCGATGAAGCTCTTAAACTTGCGTTAGAAACAAAATACGCAAAGTTTGATGAGACCGTAGATGTTTCTTTTAACTTGGGTGTAGATCCAAAACATGCAGACCAGATGTTGAGGGGTGCAATAGTGCTTCCACATGGTACTGGTAAAAAAATTAAGGTATTGGTTTTTGCAAAAGGTGAAAAAGCTTCTGAAGCAGAAAAAGCTGGAGCTGATTACGTTGGTGCAGAGGACCTTGTAGAAAAGATCTCTGGTGGTTGGCTGGACTTTGATGCCGTAATAGCTACTCCGGACATGATGAAGATTATTTCTAAACTAGGTAAGATTCTTGGTACTAAAGGACTTATGCCTAACCCAAAAGTAGGAACAGTTACTTTAGACATAGAAAGAGCTGTAAAAGAGCATAAGGCAGGAAGAGTTGAGTACAGAACAGAAAAAACAGGTATTATACATACAGTTATTGGAAAAACCTCTTTTGGCCATGATAAGCTTTTAGAGAACTTTAAGGCAGTGTTGTCAGAAATAAACAGGGTAAAACCTGCTTCTGCAAAGGGTGTTTATATGAAAGCCATAACCCTATCTACTACAATGGGTCCTGGGGTTAAGCTGGATACTAATACTGTTTTGGATATTTTGAATTAAAATTTAAGGAGTTAGGACCGGGCGGCACAAAAATTGCTTGCTTTTGCCAGAACTGTTTATTATAAGTAACCGGCCTAAAAAGGAGTTTGGAAAGTGAATATCAACCAAAAGAAAGAAACGGTCAAACAAGTCCGTGAAAAATTCGAAGCTTCTCAGGCTTTCTTTATAACACATAATCTTGGTCTTAGAGCCGACGAGATGACAGCTTTAAGAAGAGATGTAAGAAAGAATGGCGGAGAATTAAAGATCATCAAAAATACGCTCGTTAGAAGAGCTATAGAAAAATTTGAATATCACAAGGACATAGACAACGACCTAGAGGGTCCAGTTGCCATAGCTTTTAGTTATGGAGACCCTGTTGGTATAGCAAAATCAATACTTAAATATGTCGACGACAGAAATAAATTTGAAGTAAAAAGTGGGATAATGGGACTTAGCAAGCTTACTTCTCAGCAGATAGGTGCTCTTGCAAAACTACCAAGCAGAGAAGAGCTAATAGCAAGACTAGTAAGAACTGTTGCAGCACCATTACAAAACTTTATGAACGTGCTTTCTGCAGTTCCAAGGGACTGCGTGAATGTCTTGAGTGCTATCAAGGATAAGAAAAACTAAAATAGTCATACAAATTGGAGGAGAACTAAAATGGCTGAATTGACAAGGAACGATGTTGTCAACTACATCGAAAAAATGAGCGTGTTGGAGCTTAGCGAACTGATAAAGGAACTTGAAGACAAGTTTGGTGTCAGTGCTGCTGCCCCTGTTGCATTTGCAGGTGCTATGCCTGCCGCTGGAGCTGCTACTGCTGCTGCAGAAGAAAAAACAGAGTTTAAGGTAGTTCTAGAAGCTAGCGGAGATGACAAAATAAAAGTCATTAAAGAAGTTAGAGCTATAACAGGTCTTGGACTAAAAGAAGCTAAGGACCTTGTAGAAGGTGCTCCAAAGGACCTAAAAGAAGGTTGCTCAAAAGCTGAAGCAGAAGACATAAAGAAAAAGATAGAAGCAGTTGGCGGAAAGATAAGCCTAAAGTAAACGATAGTGCTTATTCTTTTTGTTAGGTCGGATTTGAAAATTAAAAACGACGGGGGAAGAGTATGACCTCTATACTGACTGCTACGAATGATCGTTACAGGCGTTCATTCGGACAGATAAAATCTGTCATAGACATTCCTGACCTTCTGGAGCTACAAAAGCATTTTTACTCTGAGTTTTTGCAGGAACACATAACTGCTGAAAAGAGAAAAAATACTGGGCTTCAGTCTGTCTTTACGTCTATATTTCCTATAAACAATTTTGGAGAAACAGCTTCTCTTGAGTTTATCAAGTATGGCATAGGAACTCCAAAGTATGATGTCAACGAGTGTAGAAGCAGGGGTGTTACATATGCCGCTCCTCTTAAACTTGAAGTAAGACTTGTTGTTAGGGATGTAGATGAAGATACTGGTGCTAAGAGTATCAGAGACGTAAAGGTACAGGAAGTATATCTTGGTGATATACCACTGATGACAGATCAAGGTTCTTTCATAATAAACGGTACTGAAAGAGTAATCGTTAGTCAGTTACATAGATCACCGGGTGTTTTCTATGTATGTGATCCACATCCATCAGGAAAGATGATACACGCTGCAAGGGTTATTCCTTATAGAGGATCTTGGTTGGACTTTGAGTTCGATCATAAAGATCTTTTGTTCTGCAGAATAGATAGAAGAAGGAAAATGCCTGCAACAGTCCTATTCAAAGCAATGGGTATGAGTACCAAGGATGTGTTGGATTTCTTCTATGACAGCGAATACGTTGTTCTTAATCAGGATGGTACTTTTGAGAGAGAACTTGATTTTAATCTTTTGGCCGGTGTTAGGGCAGAAGATAATATTCTTGATCCAAAGAGCAAAAAAGTACTTGTTAAGAAGAACAGGAAATTTACAAAGGCCGTTATAGAAAAGCTAAAAGAAGATAAGGTTAAAACCTTATCTATAGATACTGCTAACGTTTATACAAAAATATCTTCTGAAGATATCTTTGATAAAGAAACGGGAGAGATACTTTTAGAGTGTAACGAGCAACTTACAGAGGATAAAATAGAATACCTCAGACAAAGAGGTGTTAAAAAGATAAAAGTTCTTTATATAGATGGTGTTAACGTTGGAGCCTTTATAAGAGATACCTTGAGTGCAGATAAAATGGCTACACAAGAAGAGGCTCTTGTAGAGATATATAGAAGACTAAGGCCGGGCGACCCAGTAACATTAGAGGCTGCTAAGGCTTTGTTTGATAACCTTTTCTTTAATCCTGCAAGATATGATCTTTCAGAGGTTGGAAGGGTTAAGATAAATCATAAATTCAATCTTGATATACCATCAGACAACACGACGTTAAGAAAAGAAGATATACTTCTTATAGTTAAACATCTTACAGAAATAAAGATGGAAAAAGGTGCCATAGACGACATAGATCATCTTGGTAACAGAAGAGTAAGAGGTGTTGGAGAATTATTAGAGAACCAATATAGAATAGGCCTTATAAGGATGGAAAGGGCTGTAAGAGAAAAAATGAGCATGCAAGATATAGAAACTCAAATGCCTTATCAGCTCATAAATTCTAAACCGGTGACAGCGGCTGTAAAAGAGTTCTTTGGAAGTTCACAGCTTTCACAGTTCATGGACCAGACAAACCCACTTTCTGAACTTACACATAAAAGAAGGCTTAGTGCGTTGGGTCCCGGAGGTCTTTCAAGAGATAGAGCTGGGTTCGAGGTTAGAGACGTTCACACAACACACTATGGACGTATATGCCCGATAGAAACCCCAGAAGGTCCAAACATTGGTTTGATATCTTCTTTGACTACATTTGCGAGAATAAATAAATATGGTTTTATAGAAACTCCATATAGAAAAGTTACACACAGTAAGGTAACTGATGAAGTTATTTATTGCTCTGCTCTTGATGAAGAAAAGCATAAAGTTGCTCAGGCGAATGCTGCTTTGGATAAGCATGGTAAGTTTATCGACGAATATATTAACTGTAGGGTGTCTGGACAGTATAAGATGGTAAAGGCAGAAGACGTTACTTTGATGGACGTTTCGCCTAACCAACTTGTTTCTGTTGCGGCGGCCCTTATACCTTTCTTAGAGCACGACGACGCAAACAGAGCGTTGATGGGTTCTAACATGCAAAGACAAGCTGTTCCCTGTATGGTACCGAGCTCTCCTTTTGTAGGAACAGGTCTTGAAAAGATCTGCGCAAGGAGTGGTGGTACTGCAATAATTTGTAAGAGGGACGGAGTTGTTGAAAGTGTTGATGCTAACAGAATAATAGTAAGAACACTTAAAGGCGCTACAGAAACTAACGTTGGTGTTGATGTATATTATCTAACAAAATATAGACGTTCTAACCAGAACACCTGTGTTAACGAGAAACCTGTAGTATCTGTAGGTAGCGTTGTTAAGAAAGGAGATGTTCTTGCCGACGGACCTTCTACAGACAAAGGTGAATTAGCGATGGGTCAAAACATCCTCGTTGGTTTCATGCTTTGGGGTGGATACAACTTTGAGGATTCAATACTTGTTAGTGAAGAATTAGTGAGAAACGACGTTTTCACTTCTATACATATAGAGGAATTTGAATGCGTAGCTAGAGAAACAAAGCTTGGTAGAGAAGAAATCACCAGAGATATTCCTAACATCAGTGAGGATTCTTTAAAAGATCTAGATGAAACTGGTGTAATAAGGATAGGAGCAGAAGTACAGCCGGGGAGTATACTCGTCGGCAAGATAACACCTAAGGGTGAATCTATGCTTTCTCCAGAAGAAAAACTTCTACGTGCTATATTCGGTGAAAAAGCAAGAGAAGTTAAAGATACTTCTCTAAGAGTTGGATCTGGAATAGTTGGTACGGTAATAGATGTTAAGATCTTCTCAAGAGAAGGTTCAGAAAAGGATGAAAGACTAAAATCCATTCAACAAGAACAGATAGAAAGAATGAACCGCGATAGAAAAACAGAAGTAGAGATCATCAAGAACGTTGCTATGGATAGGTTAGAAAAACTTTTGGTTGGCAAAAAGACAACAGGTAAACTTCTTAGTGAAGATGGAAAACAAAAGCTTCTTGATTCAGGTGAGGTAATAACAAAAGAAAGGTTCAGAGAAGTTCCTTTTGATCTTGTTAATTACATACCTCTAAAATCTGAGTTCGAGGAAGAAGTTAATCAGATAGTTAATACTGCTAACAAACAGATAGACACTATAAATTCAATTTATGAAGAGAAGGTAGAAAGCCTACAGAAGGTAGATGAACTTCTTCCCGGTGTTATAAAGATGGTAAAGGTCAGCATAGCCATAAAGAGAAAACTCTCTGTTGGTGATAAAATGGCCGGACGTCACGGTAACAAGGGTGTTATATCAAAGATACTTGCTGTAGAAGATATGCCTTACACAGAGAATGGAGAATCTTTGCAGATCGTTCTTAACCCTCTTGGTGTTCCTTCTCGTATGAACGTTGGGCAAATATTCGAGGTAAATCTTGGTTGGGCTGCAAAAGGTATAGCAGAAAAGATAAACGGAATGTTGCAAGCTTGGAGCCCAGATAATCTAAGAAAATACATAAAGGGTGTTTACAGCTCAACAAAGATAAATGAGATGATAGACAACGCCAGCGAGAAAGAGTTAAAGAACATTGCCGCGAGTCTTATAAAGAAAGGTGTATGTTTTGATACCCCGGTATTCGATGGTGGTAGCGAAACTAACATAAAGGATCTACTTGAATATGCAGGTTTACCGGGTAACGGTAAAACAGTACTGTTCGATGGAAGAACAGGTGAGCCTTTTGACAACGAAGTTACTGTTGGTGTTATGTACATGATGAAACTGCATCATCTTGTAGAAGACAAGATGCATGCAAGGTCTACTGGACCTTATTCTCTTGTTACACAACAGCCTCTTGGTGGAAAGGCACAGTTTGGTGGACAGCGTCTTGGAGAAATGGAAGTTTGGGCTATGGAAGCATATGGTGCTGCATATACCTTACAAGAATTCCTAACTGTTAAGTCTGATGACGTAGCAGGAAGAACAAGAGCTTACGAGGCTATAGTCAAAGGAGAATCTATACATGAACCGGGACTCCCAGAGTCATTTAAGGTGCTTGTAAAAGAACTTCAAAGCCTTGCACTCAACTTGGAACTGATAGAGAAAGAAGCGATCCAATAAAAAATAAGAATATAGGAGAGTTGCCTTGAGGGACCTACTTAATTTTTTTGATAAACCAAAAGACCCGCAAAGTTATATTGCGGTAAAGATCTCTTTAGCCTCACCAGAAAAGATCAGAGAATGGTCTAACGGTGAAGTAAAGAAGGCTGAAACTATCAACTACAGAACATTCAAACCAGAGAGGGACGGTCTTTTTTGTGCGAAGATATTTGGTCCTATAAAGGACTATGAGTGTCTTTGCGGAAAATACAAGAGAATGAAACACCGTGGTGTAGTCTGCGAAAAGTGCGGAGTAGAGGTTATACAGAGTAAAGTTCGACGTGAAAGGATGGGGCATATAGAACTTGCAACACCCGTAGCTCACATATGGTTCCTAAGATCACTGCCAAGCAGAATAGGAAGTATGCTAGATATTTCGTTAAAGGATTTGGAAAAAGTTCTTTATTGTGAAGCATACATTGTTGTAGATCCCGGCGACACAGATCTAAAGGAAGGAGAGATACTCTCTGAACAGATGTATCAGGCAGCCATAAACACTTATGGCGAAGATGCTTTTGAAGCAGGCATGAGTGCAGAGGTAATAAAAAGATTACTAAAGAACGTCGATATCAATGAACTTGCAATAAGATTAAGGAAAGAAATAAAGGATACTCGTTCTGATGCAGATTTAAAGAAGCTTGCAAAAAGGCTAAAGATAGTTGAATCATTCAGATCTTCTCCTAACAAGCCAGAATGGATGATTATGGACGTAGTTCCTGTACTACCACCTGATCTAAGACCTCTCATACCTCTAGATGGTGGAAGGTTTGCTACATCGGATTTGAACGACCTATATAGAAGGGTAATAAACAGGAATAACAGGCTCAGAAGGTTGCAAGAACTCAATGCACCAGAAATAATCATAAGAAACGAAAAGAGAATGTTACAGGAAGCTGTAGACGCGCTCTTTGATAATGGAAGAAGAGGAAAAGTATTTACAGGTCCTAATAAAAGACCACTAAGATCACTTAGTGACATGATAAAAGGTAAACAAGGAAGATTCAGACAGAACCTTCTTGGTAAGCGTGTAGACTACTCAGGTCGTTCCGTTATCGTCGTAGGACCAGAATTAAAACTTCATCAATGTGGTCTTCCAAAGAAGATGGCACTTGAGTTGTTTAAGCCATTCATTTTTAATAAATTAGAAGAGAAAGGATATGTTACGACTATAAAATCTGCAAAGAAAATGGTTGAAAGAGAAAAAGATGAAGTTTGGGACGTTCTTGCAGAAGTAATAAAAGAACACCCTGTTCTTTTGAACCGTGCTCCTACTTTGCACAGACTTGGTATACAGGCGTTTGAACCTGTACTTATAGAAGGTAAGGCTATACAGCTTCACCCACTCGTATGTACTGCATTCAACGCGGACTTTGACGGAGACCAAATGGCAGTTCACGTACCTCTATCTATAGAGGCGCAGACTGAAGCAAGGGTCTTGATGATGTCAACAAACAACATTCTTTCTCCTGCCAGTGGTAAACCTATCGTAGTACCAACACAGGACATCGTTCTTGGTGTTTACTATCTAACAAGGGAAAGAGTTGGAGCAAAAGGCGAAGGTAAACTTTTTACCGATGTTAAAGAAGTTCTTTATGCTTTCAACGAGGGTGTTGTAGATCTTCATGCAAAAATAAAAGTAAGGTTGAACGATAAGTTAGAGGAAACAACTGTTGGAAGAGTAATATTGTTCGACATAATGCCAGCTGTTGTTCCATTCGACGATTATAATAAAGTTCTTGATAAGAAAGCTATAGCTGACCTTATAGATGCTTGCTATAGATATGCAGGCAACAAGGCTACATGTATATTAGCAGACAGCTTAAGAACTCTTGGTTTTAAATATTCGACCAAGGCTGGTATATCCATTAATTTGGAAGAGATGATAATACCAGAAGCAAAACATACAATAATAGCAAAAGCCCAAGAAGAAGTTCAAAAGATAGAAGATCAATATAAAGAAGGTCTTATCACAGAAGGTGAAAGGTACAACAAGATCGTCGACATATGGGCAGATGCAAGTGATAAGGTCGCAAAAGAAATGTTCAAAGGCATAGCTTTTGAGAGAGTGACAGATAAAGAAGGTAAGAGTGTTGATATACCATCATTCAATCCTATCTACATGATGGCTGATTCTGGTGCAAGAGGAAGTGCGGCACAGATACGTCAGCTTGCAGGAATGAGAGGATTGATGGCCAAACCAAGTGGAGAGATCATAGAAACACCTATTACGACTAACTTTAAAGAAGGTCTGACGGTGTTGGAATACTTCATCTCTACTCACGGAGCAAGAAAAGGTCTTGCAGATACAGCTCTTAAAACAGCTAACGCTGGTTATTTGACCAGAAGATTGGTAGACGTAGCTCAAGACTCAATAGTTACAGAGCAAGATTGCGGTACCGTAGAAGGAATAGAAGTACAGGCTCTTGTAGAAGGTGGAGAAATAATAAAGAAACTCAGTGAGAGAGTACTTGGTAGAACGGTTCTAGAAGATGTAGTTGATCCGTTTACTGGTAGTCTTATAGCTGGAGCGGGCACTATTATAGACGAAGAAGTATCAGAAAAAATAGATTCAGCGGGAGTAGAAATAGTAAGGATACGTTCTGTTCTAACATGTAGAGCAAAAAGAGGCGTTTGTGCTTCTTGTTATGGAAGAGACCTTGCGCTTGGTCACAGAGTTAATCTTGGCGAGGCTGTTGGTACTATAGCAGCACAGTCAATAGGTGAACCTGGAACACAGCTTACCATGAGAACCTTCCACGTTGGAGGTACTGCGGTAAGAAGAGCAGAGCAAAGTAAGTTTGAATCAAAATTTAGTGGTAAGGTTAAGTACATAAAACTCAGAACAGTTGATAATAAAGATGGTAACTTTACTGCAATGAACAGGAACGGAGAACTTGCAATACTTGATAATGCAGGCAGAGAAAGAGAAAGACATCCTGTAGTATATGGTGCAAGAATATTCTATGCAGATGGATCAGACATTAAACCGGGAGCTCTGATAGCTGAATGGGACCCTTATTCTATTCCTATCGTTTCTGACTTGACTGGTTATGTTAAATACATAGATCTAATAGACGGTGTAAGTATAGTTGAACAGGTCGATGAGCTTAGCGGTCTTTCAAGAAAGGTTGTTATAGAATCAAGAACAGTATCTCCAAAGATCACACTTGTTGATGAAGATGGAGAACCATTAAAGAACGCAATAGGTCAACAACTGATGTATCTTGTTCCAGTTGGATCTAACATCATGGTTAACGACGGAGATAAGGTTTTTGCAGGAGATGTACTTGTTAAGATACCAAGAGAAACAACAAAAACAAAAGACATCACCGGTGGTCTTCCAAGAGTTGCAGAACTTTTTGAAGCAAGAAAACCAAAAGAATCAGCTATAGTCAGCGAAGTTGATGGTATAGTTTCTTTTACAGAAGAATCAAAAGGTAGAAGAAAAGTAGTAGTTACCCCAGAGATAGGTGAGCCTAGAGAGTATCTTATACCTAAAGGCAAACACGTCACTGTTCAGGAAAGAGATTACATAAGGGCAGGAGAACCTTTGATGGATGGTTCTGTTAACCCACACGATATTTTAAAGATACAGGGAGAAAAAGAAGTATCTAAATATCTTGTTAATGAAGTACAAGAAGTTTATAGGTTACAAGGCGTTAAAATAAACGACAAACATATAGAGGTCATAGTAAGACAGATGCTTAACAGGGTAAGGATAGTTGATCCTGGTGATACCAATTTCCTTATCAATGAACAGGTAGAAAAATACTTATTCATGGAAGCGAATGAAAGAGTTTCACAGAATGGTGGAACCCCTGCTACTGCAGAAGCATTACTACTTGGTATAACCAAGGCGTCATTGACGTCAGATAGCTTCTTGGCAGCTGCGTCTTTCCAAGAAACAACAAAAGTTCTTACAGAAGCGGCTATTGCAGGAAAAGTGGATTACATGAGGGGGCTAAAAGAGAACGTGGCCCTTGGTAGACTTATACCTGCAGGTACTGGTCTTACTGTATATGCAGCATCAGAGTTCAGGGTAGCTGAAGAAGAAGGTTATGTATATGGTACGGAGAATACAGAAGGAACAAATAGTGGTGCAGATGATGAGTCTGATACCCTAGCATTTTAGGGGTACTTGACATTAAGGACAAAATAAAATAATAGAATGCGGACTGTTTTAGGAAACTAAGGAGAGAAAAATGCCTACGATCAACCAGTTGGTTAAAAGTGAAAGAAGGGTGCAAAAAGCCAAAACAAAAGCACCTGCTCTTGTGTCTTGCCCACAAAGAAGAGGGGTTTGCATAAGGGTTTATACTACGACGCCAAAAAAACCTAACTCTGCTTTAAGAAAAGTTGCAAGGGTAAGGTTAACAAATGGATTCGAAGTAACGGCTTATATACCAGGAGAAGGACACAATCTGCAGGAACACTCTGTCGTTATGATAAGAGGTGGCAGGGTTAAAGACCTTCCCGGAGTTCGTTATCACATAGTAAGGGGTTCTCTTGACACCGCCGGTGTTGCTAATAGAAAGCAAAGCCGTTCAAAATATGGTGCTAAGAGATCCACAAAGTAAGAGAGGATGACCAGTAATGAGTAGAAAAAAAGCTGCAGAAAAAAGAACGGTTCTTAAAGATCCAAGATTTGGAGACGAGGTCATAACAAGGTTTATTAACAAGGTTATGATGGAAGGTAAAAGAGGGACCGCAGAATCAATAGTTTATGGTGCTCTTGAACTTATAAAAGAAAAAACAGGCGAAGAACCTTTGACCTATTTTCACAAAGCACTAAATAACATTAAACCTCAGGTAGAGGTTAAATCAAGAAGGGTTGGTGGTGCTAACTACCAAGTCCCAATTGAAGTTAGAGCAGATAGACAACAAAGCCTTGCTATAAGATGGATAGTTTCTTACGCTAGAGAAAGAAAGAGCGAAAGAACTATGATGGAAAAGATCGCCGCTGAATTGATGGACGCATACAACAACAGAGGTTCATCATTCAAAAAGAAAGACGATACTCATAAAATGGCAGAGGCAAACAGAGCGTTCGCTCACTACCGCTGGTAAGTGATGGACGACGTCGCGCTGCAAAAATACCGAAATATCGGTATAATGGCCCACATCGACGCTGGTAAAACCACATTAACAGAAAGAATACTCTATTACACTGGTGAGACACACAAAATAGGTGAGGTGGATCAAGGTACTGCTACTATGGACTGGATGGTTCAGGAGCAGGAAAGAGGTATCACTATCACAGCGGCTGCCACTACATGTTTTTGGAAAGACAACAGAATAAATATTATAGATACCCCCGGGCATGTTGATTTTACCATAGAGGTAGAAAGATCATTAAGAGTGCTCGATGGTGCTATTGCTGTTTTTTGTGGTGTTGGTGGGGTAGAACCTCAATCCGAGACTGTTTGGAGACAAGCAAATAAATATAAAGTCCCTAGGATCGCCTTCATAAATAAGATGGATAGGATGGGTGCAGACATATTTAAAGCACGAGAAATGATACAATCAAAGCTTGGTGCTACTCCCATACTTATGCAATTACCTATAGGCAGTGGCGATAAGTTTAAAGGTATTGTCGACCTTGTAAAGATGAAAGCTATGTATTGGAAAGACGATATTCTTGGTTCTGAATATTCATATGAAGACATACCTTCTGATATGTTGAAAGAAGCTGAACAGTGGAGAAATTCTTTAATAGAGAAACTTAGTGAATGTGATGATGATATGTGTGCAAAATTTTTGGATGGCGCAGATATAGACGAAAAGCACATCTGGGATGTTTTAAGAAAAATAACGTTAAGCTTTTCTGCAGTGCCAGTGTTCTGTGGATCTGCATTCAAAAATAAAGGTGTTCAGCCTCTATTAGATGCTGTTATATCCTTGCTTCCTTCTCCAATTGATAGAGGAGAGATAACTGGGCACGATCCTGTTAAGGAAGATAAAATGGTATCTTTTCAACCAAAGACCGATGAAGCATTTAGCGCTATTGCCTTTAAGATCGCTAACGACCCTTATGCAGGGCAACTTACATATGTAAGGATATATTCAGGAAGTATCGACGTTGGTTCCACAGTATATAATACTTTGAAGGGAAAAAGAGAAAGGGTGTCAAAGATACTCTTAATGCATTCCAATAAACGAGAAGAAAAAAAGAACGCTCATGCAGGAGAAATAGTTGGCTTTGTTGGTTTAAGATTGACGACAACAGGGGATACTCTTTGCTCAGATAAAAAACAAGTTCTATTGGAGAAGATAGAATTTCCTGAACCAGTTATATTCGTTGCGATAGAACCAAAGACAAAAGCCGACGAAGAAAAATTGAATGAAAGTTTGTCTAGATTGATGATGGAAGATCCAACTTTTAGAGTGTCTACTAATCAGGAAACAGGACAACAAATAATATCTGGTATGGGAGAGCTACATCTAGAGATTATCGTCGATAGATTACTTAGGGAATTTAAAGTTTCTGCAAAAGTAGGTAAACCACAAGTTGCTTATAGAGAAACTATTACCGTTAATTCAGAAGCGATGGGATATTTTGATAAGGAGCTTGGTGGCAAGAAATATTTTGCTGGAGTTAAACTAGAAGTTTCTCCATACGATGGGCAAGATATAGTTTCTGTTGGTTTTGCATTAGAGCAGGATAATATGACCACAGAGCAAAAAAATATTTTAGTAAGATCAATAAAAGATGCTTCAACATCCGGTCATTTGGCTGGATATCCTGTTTATAAACTTCAGGTTTTGGTCAAAAAGGTGGAATTATTGGATGCAGATGGTTTAGAGGTTTCTATACCAGCAGCTGCGTCATTAGCCTTTAGAGAGGCTTACAGCAACGGTAAACCAGTACTTTTGGAGCCTATTATGAAGGTTGAAGTGGTCTGCCCAGAAGAATATGTTGGTGATATTATTGGAGATATTGGAACAAGAAGGGGTAGGGTCCTTGAAATGGGAATACGTTCAGATGGTCTAAGGTTTGTGCTTGGAAGTGTCCCTCTTGCAGGGATGTTTGGCTATTCCACCGACTTAAGATCGCTTACTCAAGGTAGGGGAACCTATACGATGGAGTTCTCTGAATATCAAGCTGTTCCGGAAGCCCTTGGTAGAGGGATAATTGGCGGAATAAATTATTTTTAATAATAGGTTGCATTTTTCAAGAAAATTTTGTAAATTGGGTTGCCATTTTAGGCAATGGAGTATTTTTGCAAACTTTAATTAGACGCTGAGGAGGAATAATTTTTATGGCAAAGCAGAAATTTGAGAGGAACAAGCCCCACGTTAACGTAGGAACGATAG
>CAYPMK010000031.1:0-16690 GCA_964411885.1 uncultured Bdellovibrionales bacterium | reverse complement strand
GTTAATTCTGGTGAATGGGCAAATGGGCTTAAAGGGGCAGAACTTACTCACGCTGCTTTTGGGCAGGTACATAAATTTGGTCCAATACTTCTAACGATAGGTCTTTTGACCTTTGTTTTTTCTACCATACTTGGCTGGTCGTATTATGGAGAAAAAGCAGTGGAATATTTATTTGGAGCAAGATCCATAATACCATATAGGTTAATTTGGGTGCTCGCCGTAATGGTTGGGTCTATAGCCTCGTTGCAATCTGTATGGGCTTTTGCTGATATTGCCAACGGACTTATGGCCGTCCCAAACCTTATAGCGTTGTTACTACTTCATAAAGTTATCGTCTCAGAAACAAAAAGATATTTTAATAAATAGCTCAAGAACCTTGACCAACAAGCTTTGGAAGAGTATAACCAGATGATATCTGGAGGTACTATTATGCGTAATATTTTTTTTGTCTTTGATGGTATTGATATCTAGTACTGCTTTTAGCGCTAATATCGAATTTAAAACATGGGATGGTTCAATAACGCCTAAGGATTTCTATGATAATCGATGCTCTATTAGTAGAGCTGCTACTGGAGGAATTATTAGTGACTGTGGTCAGTATGCTTTGATATTTAAGGATGGTGATCCATACTACTATCATGATCAAGTTATAGACCCCTCTGTAATAAAAAAGCTTAATACTCGAAGTCATTCTGGTGGTGAAACATATCAATTACCTCAGTATCTGTTTTACTGGTATTTTGGGAACATTGATAACCCTTATTTAGCAGATAACAGTAATAAAAGTATTAGTGCTCCAGCCACTGTAAGTATCACTAAGTGTGAAAAATCTAGTAATGGTAATATAAAGATTGTGAGTACAACTCCTCATGGATTAAGTGATGGTGAAGTTGTTTATATAGATAAATCTAACGGTATTGATGGTGTTTGGAGGGTAGAGGGTATAAGTGTGAAAGACACTGATGGGAAACCTTATACAAACGCTTCAACTTTTATCTTAAAGGGCTCTGCTAATAATAATTGTAGTTCTGCAGGAGGGACTTTTAAAAGAATAGCTAAAGGTATTGTTAATAAAGAAAAATGTGCTAGCAAAGATTGTTATAAGTACATCCCAAATAACTACGTTATTTCTGGTGAAATAGAGAAAACCGTTCATGATTGTGTTGGGAATTTGATGACCAACATAGTTAAAAGTTCCTATGATAAGATGAATAAGAGTTTGAACTCTTATAATAAAAAAATATTAAAGAACTCATCGTTAAAACTACCTGATCAAGCTTGGATAACTAACTTGCTGTATAGTCCAAACTACGCTCTCAATGGTTTAAAGATCTATAACGATGTTATAGACCAAGTACACCAAAGAAAATTCCAAGATTTTGTTTTTGTATCAGAGACGAGCTATCCCAATCGTTTAAGATGTATGATAAATAAGGATGTAGCAGTTGAATGGATAGCTCCTCCTGTTTATTACGTTGATAATGGTAACCGTAAATATATTTATGATGGTAAACTTGGTAAAGAAATTGAACCAGATAAAACTCAGACGATAAATCCATCTGAAACGTCTGGTGGTAATGTTTTTGGTGTTGTTAGTTTTGTTTATCAGCAAGTTAATCCAAAGGAACCAAAAAAGATTGCAAAAGAACTGACCTATAATTTTTATGATTATACGAATAAAAATAAACCATGTACTTTAAAAAAATTGGAAGTAGAGTATTATGGAATAGATGTCATTAATGGTACTAATGAGTTGATTGTTAAATTTAAGGATCCTGCTCAGCCCCAATCAACAACTAGATGTTATGCAAAAGCTTCTGACGCTCGAGATTTACACAAACAACAGCAACTTAACTCTAATAGTAGGGTTGATATAAAAGCTGCTGGCCAATGGTGTCCTGCAATTAATAAAGGAGACGATTGTATTTAAGGTAATCTTGTTTTAAATTGTTGTACAAAAACGGGCTTTTATAGTACAAATCTGTTATGGGCAGGATGATAGTTACTACTGTTTACCTGACAGAAGAGCAAGACCGCGCACTTAAAGATCTTGGTACAAAAACAAGGGTGCCGGTGGCTCAGTATGTAAGGGAAGGTGTAGACCTTGTTCTAGAAAAATACGAAGTTGAATCATATGGGCAGTTATCTTTTGAAACTATACTTAAGAAGAAGAAAGAACAAAAGCCAAAAGACCCAGATCAACAGTAAGGAATTTCTATAAAAATGGAACAAAAGAATATAAGGAATTTTTGTATAATAGCGCATATTGACCATGGTAAATCAACGCTTGCAGACAGGATATTAGAACTCACTGGAACTGTTACCAACAGAGAAATGAGGGCTCAGTACCTTGATAATATGGACCTTGAAAGAGAAAGAGGTATTACCATAAAAGCCCAAACAGTAAGGATCTACTATCAGGCCAAAGACGGAGAACGTTATCAATTTAACCTTATAGATACTCCTGGGCACGTAGATTTTTCTTATGAGGTTTCTAGAAGCATGGGTGCTTGCGAAGGTGCTTTACTTGTTGTTGATGCTAGTCAGGGAGTTGAAGCACAAAGTATAGCAAATGCTTTTATCGCCGTAGATAGTGGTCTTGAGATGATACCAGTATTGAATAAAATAGATCTTCCTGTTGCTGATACAGAGAAATCAAAAAAAGAGATAGAAGAAATAATCGGTGTGGATGCAAGTGATGCTTTACCAATATCTGCAAAAACTGGTAAAGGCATAGATGATCTTTTAGAGAGGATAGTAGAAGTTGTTCCTCCACCAACAGGGGATGAAAATGCTCCACTTAAGGCACTGATCTTTGATAGTTGGTTCGATCCATATCTTGGAGTCATAACTCTGGTAAGAATAAAACAGGGTAAGTTAAAACAAGGGATGAAAATAAAACTTTTCGCTACGGGTAAAGTTTTTGAAGTAACCAAGCTTGGTGTTTTCTCTCCTAAGGCTGTATATCTTGATGAATTAAGTGCAGGAGAGGTTGGTTTTATAGCGTCGGGGATGAAAGATATTTCAGAGGCAAACATAGGTGATACGGTAATGGATGAAGCCAATCCTGTTAACGTAGCCTTACCGGGTTTTAAACCAATAAAACAAATGGTGTTCTGTGGCTTTTATCCTGTTGAATCTTCTGAGTATAATCTTCTAAAAGATTCTTTTGATAAATTGCATCTTAACGATGCTTCATTCACGTATGAAAAAGATTCCTCAGAAGCTCTTGGTTTTGGTTTTAGGTGTGGTTTTCTTGGATTACTACACATGGAAGTCATACAAGAACGTCTTGAAAGGGAATTCAATATAGCTGTTATTACAACAGCACCGTCTGTTATTTATAAGGTCTTTATGACCGATGGCAGTGTGAAAGAAATAAATACACCGTCACTACTGCCTTCTGCTGGAGTGGACCACATAGAAGAACCATATATGAGAGTAAGGATACACACACCGTCTGAACATATAGGAGGACTGCTTGCTCTTTGTAACGAAAAAAGAGGTGAACAGGTTGATATGATCTGTTATCAAAATAACAGAGTTCAAATAATATATGATCTTCCTTTGTCTGAAGTCATGTATGATTTTTATGATAGTCTTAAGTCTATCTCTAGAGGCTATGCTTCTATGGATTACGAGATACTTGATTATAGAAGATCCAAACTTGTTAAATTAGATATCCTAATAAACGGTAAAGTTGTTGATGCACTTTCTGTAATAGTACATGCAGATAATTCCTATTACAGAGGAAGAGAGCTTGTAAGTAAATTAAGAGAAGTAATAAACAGACAAATGTTCGAGGTTGCAATACAAGCGGCTATAGGTTCCAGGGTAATAGCTAGAGAATCTGTTAAGGCGCTAAGGAAGAATGTTACAGCAAAATGTTATGGTGGAGACGTTACAAGAAAAAGAAAACTTCTTGAAAAACAAAAAGAAGGTAAAAAGAGGATGAAAAAGGTCGGCAACGTAGACCTTCCACAAGAAGCATTTTTGGCTGTATTAAAGGTGAAATAATGAGACCTTTTGTTCTTACAAGGACTTATTATCAAAAATTCAATAGATATATTTCTCCGATTATTGCCACAGTAATAATAGTCCTCTTTGTGAGGGTCTTTGTTGCTGATTCATATAAAATACCGTCGAACTCTATGCAACCAACGCTTGTAGAGGGTGACCACGTTGTTGGTTTAAAGATAATCTATGGCATAAGAATACCTTTTGGTGGTCCATATATAAGGTTCTTTACACCAAAAAAAGCAGATCTAGTTGTTATAAAAAGAGCAGACGGGAATAATTATATAAAAAGAGTTGTAGCGTTAAATGGCGATACTGTTGAAATGAGTTCTGGTAAGTTAAAAATATCTGGTAAAGAAATTGTTAGAAAATTTGGTACAGATGTTTCTAAGTATCGTTACATAGATAACGATAGCGCTGTTTATAGAGAGTTTTTAGATAAAGAATTTTACTCTGTACTTTATAGTGGTTCAAAAAGAGCAGAAGAGCTACCTCTGATAAAACTAAGCAAAGGTCAAATGTTTTTACTTGGTGATAACAGGACCAACTCTGTTGATTCAAGAAGCTGGGGACCTATTAAAGAAGATGATCTATTGGCTAAGGTTGTCTTTGTTTGGTTCTCTAAAGATCCTGTTTCTGGAAAGATACGTTGGGATAGACTCGGCCTTATTGGACGGTAATCTCTTGATTTACTGTTTGTTTTGGTAAGGTTGTTATTTTTTTCTTAACAGGTATTTTTCTTTTTACCTTCTTCTTTTTTAAAGATTTTTTAGTGCTTGCTTTCTTTTTTGTTGGTTCAAGTTGGTTTGTTTGTGCCGCTGCTTTTTGTATCTCATCTAGATCAAATTTATATACTTCTTGTATTTGTGTTTTTCCTATTTTGTCTGGCTTGCCATCTCCGTCCGTATCTATTTCTATCCTTGCAAGTTTACCGTCTTGATAATATTCCCATTGATCAAATACACCGTCAAAATTAGTGTCTATCTCTTTCTTTACAAGTTCGTTATTGTAGTATCGTTTAATAAGGTCTGGTTTACTGTCAAAATTAAGGTCGAGTTCTTTTTTTATCAATTGTCCGTTCTCTGAGTAAAATCTCTTTTCATCAAATTTACCGTCGAAATCGTTATCTACTAGTATTATTTCTATCTTATCATCCCAAGGTCTTTTGTTCTTATAGTTCACAATGTAGTCTACTTTTCCATCTCCACTTATATCTATTTCTTTTTTTATTAGTATTCTTTCACCATCTTCGTTCAGATTGTAGTATTTTTTTATCTCTGCTATCCCATCTCCGTTCTCGTCTATTAATTCTATTGTTTCTCTTTCTAGGATTATTTCTTTTTTTTGTGGTTCTGTTTTTACCACGGGTTTTATTTCTGGTTTTATCTCGGGTTTTGTTTCTGTTGTTGTTTGTACAGGCTGTGCTGCTGTTGTTGTGGTCTTTATCTCTAGCTTAGGTTCTGGTACTTCTGCTTTCACGTCAGTTTTTATTTCTTGCTTAGCCTCTTTTTTAACTTCTGGTTTAACTTCTGGTTTTACATTTTGTTTTATGTCAGGTTTTGTCTCAGTTTTTTGGGCATAGATACCCATATTTAAATTAAATAATAATGATAGAACTATTGTAAAGATTCCCATATACTAAATATTAACCCTCAAGGGCAATAAGTTCAACATAGATTTGTCTTTTAAGGGATTTGTAGTAATAATTTTGACAGAATTTAACTTAGGAGATCAAGGATGAAAGTAGGTTTTATAGGGAAAAGATCCAGCGGTAAAAGCACTCTTTTTGAGGCTGTTTCTGGCATAAATGTTTCTCAGCATGGTGCTGGGCTTATTAATATAGCAAAGGTAAGGGTTAAGGACCCGTCCATAGATGAACTTTCTGGTATATTTAAACCAAAAAAGACTACCTATGCAGAATTTGATGTAATGGATTATAACAGATCTATGGATGCCTCAGACTCTATGCTTGGGAGTCCGGGCTTGGTATCAAAGTATAGGGAACTTGATTCCTTGGTCCTTGTTTGTGGTGTTGTTGACAACCCTGATAAAGTTGCCACAGAGATAAACGACATACGATCTGAACTTAATCTTTTAGATGCTGTTATCTTGGATGCAAAAATTCAGAGAATGAAAAAAGGTGCTTATGATAAACAAGAGATGGCTCTTTATGAGGATCTTTTTCAAAAACTGGAATCTAATTCTTTGATAGACAGAACCACTATTACAAAAGACCAACTAAGATGGTTGTCTGCTTTTCAGCTTTTTGCATTAAAACCATTAATGATAGCAGTTAACGTTACTGAGGATTTACTTTCTTCTCAAAAACTTTCTTCTCTAAATACAGAGGGCCTGCCTTATATGGTGCTTTCTGCAGAAATAGAAAAAGAACTTAGCGGTCTTGTTGGTACAGAAAGGGATGAGTTTTTAAAAGAATATGGTCTTAATGAACCTTTATCAGAAAGGTTCATTCGTCTTGTATATCAAACAATGGACCTGATATCGTTCTACACAGTAGGAGAGGACGAGGTTAGGGCGTGGAGTATAAGTAAAGGTTCTACGGCTCTATCTGCTGCAGGAAAGATACACAGCGATATAGAAAGAGGTTTTATAAGGGCCTCAACCATACATTATAACGAGTTTATGAAACATGGTGATGAGAACAAAGCCAAGGCGGCAGGCCTTGTAAGGAGTGAAGGAAAAGATTACATTGTTCAACATGGTGATATAATACATTTTAAGTTCAATGTTTAAGGGGTATGTAGATGTCAGAAAAATTGATCCTTATTACTAATGACGATGGTGTTCATGCACCGGGGTTAAAAGCACTTCAACAAAAACTTTCGTCTTTGGGAAGAGTCATAGTTGTAGCTCCTCACCATCAAAGATCAGGCACAAGCCACGCCTTGACCACAGATGTTCCTTTAAGGATAAAAGAGTTAGATAAGGATTTTTATTCTGTGTCTGGTTATCCAGCAGATTGTGTTTATGCAGCCATGTATGGTTTACTCCCCAAAAAACCAGATCTTACTGTTTCTGGAATAAATAACGGAGCAAATCTTGGGATAGATGTTTATTATAGTGGTACAGTCGCAGGTATTAGACAGTCTGTTATAGACGGTGTGAATGGTTTTGCAGTATCTTTGGTGATAGATGACAACAAAGAACACTTTTATTGGGACGATGTTGCTGAATATTCAAGAGTGATAGCAAAAAAAATGCTTGAGCAAGGGTATAAGAAGAACGGTTTTCTTAATATTAATTATCCCAACATACCAGCGAAAAATGTTAAAGGTACAAAGATAACAAAGTTGGGTGATAGACGCTATGTTCAAGAATTAAAATCTGGCAAAGACCCAAGAGGTAAGGATTACTATTGGCTATGGGGTGCTTATAATTGTTTTTCTAATATAGAGGGAACAGACTGTGTGGCAGTTAACGAAGGTTATGTTTCTATAACACCTATATCGTTAGATCTTACTGATCATGATATGTTAAATGAACTAAAGGGATGGAGCGTTTAATATTTGATGCTCAAGAAACACTTTGCAATTATTTTGATCCTTTCTTTTTTTTCTTTTGATATTTATTCATCTATGGTCTCTGTTTTTGGAGACAGAGGAACAAGTACACAAGGTAGCTCTACTTCTGATAATAGTGGTAGTGACTCTTCTTCTGTTTTTGGCTCCTCAAGGTCTAGTTCCGATAACGAGGAAGTTGATGGTACTTCAAAAGCATCTAGTGTTTTTGGGTCGAAAACAAGAACAAGACACTCAAGTTCTTTAGAGCCAGAAGCAGAAAATAATAATACTGGATCAAGAGCTTCTGGAGTGTTTGGCTCGCGTTCAAAAAGAAGACAAGAAAAAACTATAACAAGAGCGCAAGCAGAAGAAAAAGAAACGTCAGAAACTCCTACGGTTACAGAATCTGGCGTTGCTATGCCAGAGAATCCAAGAAAAGCGCCAGAATTCTTATGGCCTGTAGATGGTGGGAAAATAAGTTCTTTTTATGGATGGAGAAGTTCAACAAGATTCCACGATGGTATAGATATAATGGGTCCATCAGGCACGAAAATATTTGCATCAAAGAGTGGACAGGTAATTTATAGCAACAACAAGATACGTGGCTATGGCAACATGATAGTAATAAGGCACAATCAGGGTTTTCATACGGTGTATTCACACAACAAGGTTAATAAGGTTAGGAAAGGTGATATTGTTAGCCAAGGAGATGTAATAGCCTTGCTTGGTAATACTGGTCATTCTTCTGGACCTCATCTTCACTTTGAGGTACGAAAAGGTAAATACAGCAAAGATCCTCTTAAATATCTTGGCGCTATCCCCTCTAGCAAGGGTGCATATAAAAATAATAATGGAGAGGCAATATTCTCAAAATGAAAGTAAGTGGTTTTACATTTGTTCGTAATGGCGTTGTTTATGATTATCCTTTTATTGAATCTATAAAATCTGTGCTACCACTGGTAGACGAATTTATAGTTAATGTACCAAATTCAGACGACAATACTCTGGATATGGTAAAGGCAATAGGTGATCCAAAAATAAAGATATTCCAAACTCAGTGGGGAGGAGAACTTCCTTCTGGTGGCAGGATACTTTCACATCATACTAATCTTGCTTTAGAAAAATGTACTGGTGATTGGTGTTTCTATATACAGGCCGACGAACTTATACATGAAGATGATAATGAAAAAATATTCAATGCTATGAAGAATAATCTTGATAGGGATGGTGTAGACGGCCTTTTGTTCGACTATAACCATTTTTATGGTTCTTATTCATGTAAAGCTTCTGCAAGAAATTGGTACAGAAGGGAAGTAAGGATAATAAGGAACAATAAGGGGATAGTTTCTTATGCAGATGCACAGGGTTTTAGGTACAACGACGGATCAAGAGTTCCAGTTGCATATACAGGCGCAAGGATCTTTCATTATGGGTGGGTAAGACCTTTAGAATCGATGAGAGCAAAAACTGTTGCTATGGACAGACTGTGGCATGGTGAGAAGTTCGATGAAAAGAACAAAGTGCTTGAGTACGGCAGTGAACGTTATGGTTTGTTTGAATACAAAGGAACTCATCCAGCGATAATGAAAGAAAGGATAAAAAAACAGAACTGGAGCTTTAGTTTTAGATCTAAAATAAATTCCTACAAGGAATTTAGGTATTGGATGTCTGATATGATAGAAAAAATATTTGGAATAAGGCTTTTTGAGTACAAGGGATATAAACTAGTAAAATGAAAGATGTCTTTGAAAGAACTTCAGTTGCTGTAGTCGATCTAAAATATCCAATGAACATAGGCTCTGTGGCACGCACGATGTCGTGTTCTGGATATAAGAGCTTAAATCTTGTAAGGCCATGTCCTGATTGGTGTAATCTTGATGCAATAAAATATTCTTTGTTCGGTGAACCAGTCTTGTCTTCTGCCAAGGTGTTTTCTTCTTTAGAGGAATTAAAAAATAAAGATACGGTACTTTTTGGTTTTTCAAGACGTATTGGTAAGAATAGGAGTCATCCATTATTACTTACTGAATTAGGTGAGAGCATTATAAAATTCCACATTAATAAGAAAATAGTTCTTGTTTTTGGGGGCGAATCCTCTGGGCTTAGTACAGAGGATCTTTCTATTTGTGATCATATCGTGACAATAGATACAGACCTTGTGTGCAACTCTTTAAGTCTTCCATGTGCCGCCGCCATGGTGCTATATGAGTTCAAGAGGAGTCTTGTAAGGCTTAAACCCTTGGAACAAAAGAGATTAAAGCTTGATGAAGGGCAGGCAGGGATGCTATCTGATAGAGTAAGAGAACTCTTGAATAAACAGGGGTTTATTGATAATAGGGACAGGAAACGTGTGATGCCAAAACTCAATAGCATAATCAAGAGGTTATCTACAAGTGAGGTTAGGCTACTTCACTCTATATTTAAGAAAAGGTAAAAAATGACAAAAACAGTTGAAACAAAGTGGAAGGACAGATTTTTTAGTCCTCAGGAAGTCGCTGAGCTTGAATCTGTATTTAATGAGAGGTTCTTGTCTAATTTGAATAAGGACGAGAACATAAGTGTAGAGGCTTATGTAAGTAAGGGTGCATTGTATATTACTTTTATACTCTGTAACGACGAACAAACATATTATTATCCTTTTGACATGGTTATAGAGGAAAAAGAAAGCAAAGGTTTAACAGAAGAAGAAGCAAAACTTGTGTTGCTAGATTTTGCAGGCTCTTATTTTGAAGAGTTCTTTAAAAGTGGTAGAGAATTATATATGCCAATTGACTGGAAGGAGTATTCTCTAAATGGACTAAAATTCTATGCAAAGGCACAGGTCTTGAATAAAAAACTTGAAAAAGAGGCAGATCGTATATTAAAAGAAGCAGGTTTTGATTTTGATATGGATGACGATACAAACGAGGAGGAAAAATAAATGGCAGAAATGTTGAGGGTAACAAAGTTAAGGACAGGTAATCTTATAATAATGGATGGAGAACTTTATAGGGTTCATTCAGTTGAACATAGAACTCCGGGTAAGGGCAATGCCTGTATGCAGACTAAATTAAGGAGTGTTAAGAACGGGAACTTGGTAGATAAAAGGTTTCTTTCTGATGAAAAAGTAGAAAAAGCAGAACTTGATAATGTAGAGATGGAATACTTGTATCACGACGGTACTGGTTATGTGTTCATGAACACTAGCACGTTTGAACAGATCGTTCTTAATGAGGATGTAATAGGAGAAGGAACGGGATTTTTATTACCGAACACAAAGGTTAAGATAGATTTTTACAACTCTGAACCTGTTGGTATAGAATTTCCTCTTACAGTCGTTCTAAAGATAGTAGAAACAGAACCTTTTGTTAAAAGAGCTACTGCTTCTGGGCAGACAAAACCAGCAGTTCTAGAGACTGGACTAAGAATAATAGTTCCCGGCTATCTTTCTGTAGATGAATTAATACGTATTAATACAGAAACAATGGAATATGTTGAAAGAGCAGATAAATACGACAATCAATGAGGATCTTTGGATTTATAAGATTTATACTTTTATTTTTATGCACGCTGTTCTTTAGCGTGCTTGCTGGCCTTTGCTTTTGGACAAGATATCTTGCTTGGAATGTTGACTATTATCTTATGTACCTGTGGGGTAGGACTTGTACTATTATCTATGGGATAAAAAGAGTTCGTTCTGGTATTAAGAAGAAAATGTCAGTCGGTATATACGTTGCTCCTCATTCTAGCTTTTGGGACATCATAATACTTGGTTCAGAACTAAGAGGTTTTTTTGTTAGTAAAGCAGAGGTACTTAAGTGGCCTGTAATAGGGCTTGGCGCAAAGTTTGTCAGGACTGTCTTTATAGACAGAGAAAAAGGTGTTTCTGCCTTACGTTCTATATCAAGATCTGCAGAAAAAATATTTGTCACAGGTAATTCGTTGATAATGTTTCCAGAGGGTACTCGTTCTTATGAACACATGAGAAATTTTAAGGGTGGTGCTTTCCATATATCTTTCATTACTAAAAAACCTATAATACCGGTAATGCTTAAATATACTCCAAGAGAAGCTGTAGTTCCAAAAGTTAAGGGTAACTTCATAGTAGAGTTAATAAAACAATCAATTAACTCATGGAGTGTTAGGGCAGAGATAAGAGTGTTGCAAGCTATAGATCCTAATAATTTTAATAACGCCGATGAACTAAAAGACCATGTCCTAAAAATAATGCACAAAGAATACAATAACTAATCTAGCAAATATTCAATATAGGGACAACGTGTCCTATATTAAAACTTATTAGATTACTTAAACACAGTCTTTGCCGGTTATTTTCTTTATAGCCTCGTTGAGTGTTTCTTTTTTTTGTTCACCAGCATAACGTATTAACTCTTGGCCATCTTTATCTATTATTATGTAGGTCGGTGTTCCTATTATGCCGAGCTCTATGGCTATATATGCATAATTAGGATTTTTTACATCTACTTCTCTGAATTCGACAAATTTATCTCCGCATGTTTTTTTAAGTTCTTCAATTATTAAAGAACCTTTTTTACAGCTTGTACAATTAGGTTCTACTATGCTTAAAAAAATTGGTAATTCATTTGGTGTTAATACTTTACTTGCGTGTTCTAATTCTTTTTTGGTTTGTACGTCTGCAAATTTTAGTATGCTAGAGAACAAGGTGAGAGAGAACAGTATAAGGACAAGCCCTAAGATCTTTTTTATAGTAGTGATGAAGAGCTTATTCCTAGTAGAGAAGCCTTGAAGTTTATCAAAGAAGACAGCACCTATAAGTAACGGTGTTGAAACACCAAGCCCATAGATAAAAAGGTATAGAGCTCCTTTAGTGGCTGTGTGGCTTACTGCAGAAACGTAGGTCAATATTCCGCCTAGTACGGCTCCAATACAAGGAGACCATGTAAGTGCGAACAATAATCCAAGTATAAATGAATTTAGTAAAGGTGCTGATGTTTTTAGTTTTGAATATTTTGGGGAATAATTCTTTTGTAGTACGGGGATCTTAATAAGATCTAAAAAGTCTAAGGCGAGGAGGAGTATTATTATTCCTGCTATTAGGTTGATGAGCATTTTGTGTTTTACGACTAATGAACTTAATCCACCAACACCAAGTCCCATTAAGATGAATATGCTGATGAAGCCTGTACAAAAAAGAAGTCCTCTTAGAAAAAGCTTTTTCCTTTCAAATGGAGTTTCTTCCATCATCGCATAAAAATAGACTGGTATCATGGGTAACATACATGGTGAAAAAAAACTGAATACGCCTGCAAAGTAAATAGTAAAGATGTTCATGACAGATTAATATCAGTGCTTATCAATATTCGCCACATAAAAATACAACAGACATAATTAGAGGGCTGGATTGTCTTTTGTATTTTATTTTATATGTTCTTATTAATCGTTATTTTATCAATGTTTGGCCAAGTAAGAGCCTTTGATGTTCTTACGGATATTAATAGCCTATATGTTGGTGAAAAATTCAGGATAGATGCCACTGGTATAAAAAAAGTTGAAGTATCAAATAAAAAGGTAATAAAGGTATATAAGTCAGATAAAAAGATTCTTATTATAGAAGGTAAAGGTAGGGGAAATGCAACTCTTTATATATGGCAAGCAGGAGCTAAAGAGGCCTTTAAGTATAGGTTCACAGTACTTTCTGCTTCTGTTTTTAGAAGATCGGCAGGCATAAAAGACGCTTTAAGAGGTATTAAAGGCATCAAGGTCAACAACACTGCTGATACGGTATACATAACAGGCAATGTAGATAAAAAAGAAGACCTAGATCTAATAAACAAACTTACTAACTCAGAAAAAAATGTAGTTAATTATGTAAAAATGGAGGGTCTCGGTTTTAATCAAATCCATAATAAGATAATAGCCTCGTTGCTTGAACTGGGTCTTTATGACGTGAACATAAGGCAGACAGATGGTTTTATGATAATAGAGGCTAATTCAAGGTCAAAAAAGTCAATAGAGCACGCAGAACAATATATTAAAGTTGCATATCCAGAAGCAAGGATTGATATTAGATATATACCATATCAAATAGATATAGACGTAAAAATAGTGGAAGTTAATAATTCTGATAAAAGAGAACTTGGTCTTGAAACACCGTCTGAATTTTCTGTATCAAGACATACTGTATTATCTAATATACAAATAGATAGCGTGCTCCATTTATACGATGGTAGAGGGTCTGCTAAGATCTTGTCTAACCCAAGTCTTAGCTCTAACGACGGAGAAACTGCTGATTTTCATGTTGGCGGTTCTATCCCAATAAAGTTGAGTTCAAGATATAGCTCTACTATGGACTGGAAAGATTATGGTGTGTTATTAAATTTTACACCAAAGGTCATTAATGAAGACATAGTAGAGCTAAGTATTTCTAGTCAGTTTAGCTCTCTTGATGATAATAACTCTAAAAATGAAACACCGAGCCTGTTAATACGTGGAGTAAAGACAGTCGTTACTATGGATAGTGGTAGATCTGTAGTAATATCAGGGCTTGTAAGTCGTATAAATTCTAAAACTACAGGAGGTCTGCCTATAATATCAGATGTGCCTGTATTGTCTGATATTTTTGCTAATAACAGTAGTAGCAACAATTCTACAGAGCTAGCAGTTATCGTGACACCTTCTATCAGATTAAATAGTGAAGAACTTTTTTTAGATAAAAAACTAGAGAGCTTGCTCATAGAGACCCTTAATGATGGTTCGGTTGAGTTATGAATACATTAGGTACTAACATTATAGACCAATTACTGTGTGGTGGTGCCACTGATGCAAATGAAGTTATTGATGATGGTACAGAACTTTTAAGATCTTGTTTTGGACCTGTATTAATGGATCGCATTAAAGATGATGAATTTACAGAGCTGATGATAAACAGTGATCAAGGGACTTATATAGAGGTAAATGGAGGATTAAAAGATCTTGGTCTATGTTTAGAGGCTAAAGATATTAGTAAATTTATAGACAGGGTTTCGCAGATCAATTCAAGGAACATAGATTTTTTACATCCAATTTTTGATGGTAAATTAAGAGGAGGATATAGATGTAACATAGTCGTTCCGCCGGTGTCTTTAAACGGACCTTTGTTAACCATAAGAAAACACATTCAAAGAATAGATAATTTTGATTCGTTGATGTTATCTGGGATGCTTTCATCTTCTATGTTTAACAAGATGAAGTCTTCTCTATTGAATAAGAAGAACATAATAATATGTGGAGGCACAGGCACAGGAAAAACAACTTTGGTGAATATTCTGTTCAATAGTTTATTAGATTCAGGAGTGGAAGAAAGAATAGTTACCATAGAGGATACGGCAGAACTTAATATAAAATTAAAACATGTCATTAAATTGGAATCTAGATTCCCAACCCCAGATTGTCCTTTTGAGGTTAAAATAAGAGATCTTGTAAAAACAGCGTTAAGGATGAGGCCAGACAGGATAATTGTTGGAGAAGTAAGAGGAGAAGAAGCTTATGACCTTTTGCATGCAATAAATACTGGGCACAAAGGTACCGTTTGTACTATACACGCAAACTCCTGTAGGGATGCACTAAGAAGGCTAGAAACCCTTGCTATACTTGGACACCCCAACCTTTCAGTCAATGTTGCTCGTACATGGATAGCTTCTAACATAGACCTAATAGTGCATCTTGAAAGACAGGGGGCGATTAGGAGAGTATCAAGTCTTCAAAACTTGGTTGGAGCAGAGGCTGAAAACTATGTGTTGGAAGAAATCATTTAAATGCTATAATTGGGATAATCATGAAAAAAATATCACTAATATGCTTGTCTGTTGTTTTTATTGGATGCGCATCTTCTTCACAAGATGTGCTTGTTAATAAACCTTCTGGCATTGAACTGCTTAAACCAAAATATGATAAGAACGATAAAGACGTAGATCCCAAATGGATAGGTCGTATTTTAGATGTTAAAGGAAAGTTAGAGGTAAAAAGATATGAAGACCATGGTGGTGACGTGGCGATATCTTTTATGGCGAATATAGATCAGTATATCAAAACACACGACGTTCTAGAGACCTTTGCCTCTGGAGAGGCTGAGTTAAAATTTAATGATGGAACAAAAATAATAATAGCACCTACTACAGTATTAAAGATAGAAAATTACAATGTTATTGACGATATTACATATATAAAATTAAGAGTGCTTTCTGGAAGTATAAGGTCTGATGTAAGTGCTGGAAGTAAGAAAGTAAAGCTAGAGGTTCATACACCCAACGTTGCTGTAAGTTCAAGTAGAGCTGATTTTATAGTTAAACACGCAAGTGATTATAAGAGTACCAAGATAGCATGTTTTTATGGCTCATTGACTTATTTCATGTCTACGGATAGTAAGACCAAGAACATCTACGACGGGAATATTGAGAAAGATGAATATGTTGTGGTCGATTCTATATATGATGGAGCTAAAGAGATCTATGTGTCTCGTGACCCTGTAAAGATAAAGAGAGCAGAAAGAAAAGAATTAGTGGAAAGCTTTTCTTCTGATCCTCAAGAAGTGGATCCTTGGGAATACACGACTATTTCTACTGGGCTTCTTAGGTTTATTACTGGTTTTGAATATTCTAAGTTCAAAGAGATATCTGAAAGGTATTATAGTTGGTATATTGGTTATACTCCGCTAGTGTATCTTGGATACATAATATATCTTGAACCATATTTTGAACTTGCTTTTGCAAGACCTTTTTCTATGACTTTCTTTAGGACAGGAGGAAGAATAGAACTTCAACTATATAAGGGCTTGTATCTTGGCTTTGGTGGTGGTGCCTTCTGGGTTAGTCGTGATGTTGGTGAGGCGGGTTTGGACCTTGGCTTTAATGCTGGCTATACTTTTGCAGAAAAACCGTTGGATTTCATAGATGGTATAAGGTTTTCTTATAATATGTCAAAGTCCTCAGGGTATAACAATAGGGCGTTTCTGATAGGGATAATGATGAATTTCTATAACGGTCGTGGGCTTTATTAAGGGCTATATAGGGCTGTAATTGACAACACCGATATTTATGAATATAAGATTTTGGTCTTGGCCGGAGAGGTGACCGAGAGGCCGAAGGTAACGGTTTGCTAAACCGTCGTAGGGCGTAGAGTTCTACCGTGGGTTCGAATCCCACCCTCTCCGCCAG
>CAYPMK010000030.1:0-16784 GCA_964411885.1 uncultured Bdellovibrionales bacterium | reverse complement strand
TGAAGTGCTGTTGCTGAAGCAAGATTTATATCTTCCATCATTATTCTTAGTATAGCTATACATTTTAGAGCAAGATCAAAACGATCTTTTTTTGGTATTAAGGAATGTCTATGTTCATATAAAGGGGTATTGCTGTGTTCCACATAAGGACCTAAACCTATCATGTCTACATCGATAGTCTTTAAGAAGATCAGATCATCTGCAATACTCTCTATACTTTGAAATGGCAAACCCACCATAATCCCAGACCCAACCTGATAACCTAGCTCTTTTAATATGCTCAAACACTCTAATCTTTCGTCTAATTCATGCATGTTGTCTTGAGGGTGTATCTTATAATATAGATCTCTGTTAGTTGTTTCTATCCTCAAAAGGTATCTGTGCGCCCCGGCCTTAAACCAACGTTCATAAACGTCTTTACTTTGTTCACCACAGGAAAGAGTTATGCCTATCTCGTCATTAGTAAGCTTTTTAATTTTCTTTAATAGTTTTTCTACTTTCTCTATAAAAACAGGGGAGTTTTGCTCTCCAGATTGCAAGACTATGGAACCATATTTACTTTTCCACGCCAGCTCTACAGCTTCTAATACTTCTTGCTCGGTTATTTCATACCTATGAAGGTCTTTATTTCCTGTTCTTAGTCCACAATAGTAACAATTCTTAGAACAGATATTAGAGAATTCAATAAGTCCCCTAAAGTAGACTTTTGTTCCAACATGTCGTTTTTTTATTTCGTATGCTTCTTTGAAGAGGGCATCTATATCTGTTCTGTTCTTTAGTGAGAGGAGCTTTATTATTTCAGTTCTAGATAGTTCTTTCATAAGTTAGGAAGGTTGGTAGCGGGGAAGAGACTTGAACTCTTGACTCCACGGATATGAGCCGTGTGCTCTAACCAGCTGAGCTACCCCGCCAACTTTCCATATGCTTATATTTACATAGCAAAAGCTTGTCAAGTACGGCAACATCTCGTTGACATAATAAGGGCTTAGATATAGTTTTCTTTGTCATGGAAGCTTTGGGAGCATATTTAAAGAAGAATCGCGATCAGCGAGGTGTTAGCCTAGAAGAGATGGCCGCTAACACAAAGATCAACGTAAGTATAATCTCTTACCTTGAAGAAGACAGGTTTGATAAGTTACCAGCTCCTGTTTTTGTTAAAGGTTTTATAAGGTCTTACCTTAATTACCTTGGTGTAAATCCAAAAGAAGCCGTACTATTCTATGAACTCATTAGTGGTGGGAAACCAAAAAAAGACCAAATACTTTCTCCTGTTTCTGTAGAAAAAGAGGATGATCAAAAACAAGCAGAAAAAGTCTACAATATAAGGCTAAGCCAAAGAGGCTTAATCATAGTTATTTCTATAGCGACCCTGATGATCCTTACATTAATGTACCTTATAATATTCCCTAGTTCTGATACTTCATCCAGTGATGAGATCTCTGAATACAGGAAGAGGATGTTGTTGAGGATGGCCCCTACAACGGTTACTACACCACCAGCGATAGTTCAGGAAGAACAAAAGGTTGTAGATGAAAAGTCTGTAGAACAAAAACCAGTAGAACAGAAAGTGATTGAGCCCAAGCCTGTAGAACAAAAAGTAGTGGAACAAAAGCTAGTAGAACAAAAGCCAGCAGAACCGGCACAAAAAATAATTATTAAAGCTAAAAAGGACCTTTGGGTAAAGGTTCAAATAGATAACGGAAAAACTTTTGATTTTCTATTAAGAAGTGGCAATACAAGAAAAATAGAGGCTCAAAAAGAATTAAAGATATTAATAGGCGATGCTTCTGGTGCAGACATAGAGTATCAGGGTCAGTTAATAAAAGACCTTGGTCAAGCAGGGCATACAAAATCTTTAGTTTTCCCCGGACTTGGTAAGTGGAAAGATGCTCTTGTGCCATAATTGTCCCAGAAATTGCAATAAAATACCTTTTTGTTCAAGAACAGAAGATCATTTACGGATAAATGTATATCAAGCCCATTATGGAGAAGAACCGCTAATATCAGGGACTAAAGGTTCTGGTACCATCTTTTTTGCTAACTGCAATATGAAATGTGTTTTTTGCCAGAATTACAAAATAAGCCAAGAAGCTGCAGGAAAAGATGTAAACTCTCAGAACCTCTATAATATATGTAAAGAACTAGAGTCAATGGGGGTACATAATATAAATTTTGTAACTCCCACACCATATGCAGATAAGATAATTCCCGTCATGAAAAAACTAAAACAAGAGGGCTTTAAACTCCCTTTTGTATGGAATTGTGGTGGATATGAGAACATTAAAGGTGTTAAAGAACTTAAGGGACTTGTAGATATATATCTTCCAGATTTTAAATATAGCGATAATAAACTCGCCGTTAGATATTCTTGTGCTCCTTCTTATTTTGATAATTTTAAACAGGTTCTTTGTGAAATGCGTTCTCAGGTGAATGATGTAATTAATGAGGCTAACGGCGTAATGGAACAAGGTTTAATAATAAGACATTTAGTACTCCCCGGGAATGTTCAGAACTCTATAGGGGTGCTTAAGGCTATTAAAGATTTAATAGGTGTAGATGTGTACATAAGTCTTATGTCCCAGTATTGCCCTCTTCATAAAGCAGGTCTTTATAATGAGCTTTCAAGACGATTAAGCAACGAGGAGTATCAGCTCGTATGTGATTCTTTTTATGAACTTGGCTTTCATAAGGGGTTTTTACAGGACCTTAGCTCTGCTACCGAGGAACATATACCAGATTTTTTCGCTTGATTTTTAATGGTATAACAGGGTAAAAGGGTTCCTGACTTATTTGAATGGAGTGATACGGAGGTTTTATATATGGCAAGAGTTACTGTAGAAGATTGTCTTAGAAAAGAACCAAACAGGTTTGCTTTAGTTCATCTTGCATCAAGAAGATCTAAACAAATACTTAAAGGGTCTAGACCGTTAATAAACAAGGACAATAAAGAAGTTGTTCTTTCTTTAAGAGAAATAGCCGCTGGTAAAGTTGAATTTACTGAAAGCAATAAAATATCTAACCTAGCTCAAGAAGAACTTTCTAGCATAACCTCTATGAGTGCAGACGTTAAGATAAAGAGTATGCCGGGAGAGGTTTATACTGTTAATCTTTCAGACTCAGAGGATGTCGAATAAACGACCGTGTGGGTCTTAATCCGTTATACCGTTTCTGAATTCATAAAAAGATTTTTTTTGTTCTTGTGTATCCTTATATCTCTATTCGTTGGAATAGATCTTTTATCTAGGATATGGAGTATTAATGCACCATTAAGTACTACAGCTCTCTATTATTTCTTCAGAGTTCCTCAGGTTGGGATACAGATGGTCCCAGTAAGCATATTACTTGCTACGTTATTATTCTTTTCATACATGTCAAAACACAACGAGATAGTAGCCCTTTATACCAGTGGAAGAAGTCTTTTTAGGATATCAAGCCCCATACTTTTACTCGTAATTGTAATAAGCGTTATGTCTTTTTTCTTTTCTGATTATTTATTACCCATTGCTAACTTTAAGGCTCAAAAGATATGGATGGTCGATATTGTAGGCAAAGAAGGAGAGTTCTACGATAGTTTGCATCAAAAGAGGGCTTGGTTTAGGGATAAGGATATTATCTATAACGTTTCTTCTTATGACTCAAGATCCAAGGCTGTATCTGGTTTAAGCCTTTATTCTTTCGACGGGAACTTTAAGATGAAAGAGCATGTTTATGCCAAACGTGCTGTTTATGAGGGCAAAAAACATTGGCTACTTAAAGACGTAAGAAAAACAAGCTTTATAGACGGAAAAGCTACTACAGAGCTTGTTCCAGAGATAAATATAAATCTTAGGGAAGTGCCAGACGACTTTAAGAGGATGGAAGCCAGATCTGAACATCTTACAGCCTCAAGATTAAAAAAATACATATCAGACCTCAAGGATGCGGGTATATCCCCCGCGAAATATGAGGTTGAGTACCACAAACGTTACTCGCTGGCCTTTGCCGGTTTAGTTATGTGCTTTATAGCTATACCTTTTGCCGTTAGACAGCAAAGAAGAGGGGGTGTAGCCATAAACATCGGCGCGGGGTTTGTCCTCGTATTTGCTTACTGGGTGCTGTTCTCAATGCTTTTGAGCCTTGGTATGTCGGGTAAAATATGGGCTCCAATGTCTGCTTGGGGGGCTAATATTATCTTCATAGGCCTATCCGTCTTTTTAGTCAGAAAAATGAAAAAATAAAAAAAACGTTATTTATAAAAAAAAGACTACACAAAAACAAAGTTTATAGACTATAATGTATTCAGATTAGAGTTCATAAAGAACTCAAGAAAAAAAGAAGGGAGGGGGAAACCTTATGAAGATTGAACGTTGTGGAATAAAAAGACAAGCTGGTTATCTTTATTACATCGACAAGAATGGTAACATCGCTAGAGTAAAAATGGCTCGCGGTGGAGCAAAAGGTCAGAAATCAAAACCAGAAGTAGTAAAAGTTCTTAACCTAAAAAGAGTTCCTGAGCATTTGTTCTACATTGACAAGGACGGCGACGTTTCTAGTGTAAAGATGGCTCGTGGTGGAAAGAAAGGTGCTAAGAGGAAACATAAAAAAGCAAAAGCTAAAAAAGTTAAGAAAGTTAAAAAGGCTAAAAAAGCTAAAAAAGCTAAAAAAGTTAAAAAAGTAAAGAAAGTAAAAAAAGTTAAAAAAGCTAAGAAAGCTAAAAAGTCTAAAAAAAGAAGGTAGTCGAATTATTTAGTCGACCAAAAGGGCCTCCGGCTTAAATGCCGGGGGCTCTTGTTTTGTAGGGTGATATGGAATTTAAAAATTGTTTCGATAATATAGTTAAAGAGTTCAGCACTGGTAAATATGGAACTCAAATACAAAAAGCAAAGCAAGAATTCTTTTCTTTAAGCGGCACCGTCTACGAAGATAGCAGGGAATATATTGATAGGATAAATCTTTTTTTGGATTGGTACGTTTTTGATAGAAATCTTGATGAGGAGGACCTTACTCCGTTAAAGATGTATATTTTTATGCACGATAAAAATATAGATGAAGAGCAAAAAGGTCTTTTGCAAGGTATGGATACCTCTGTTTCAAGTCTTTTTATAGTTAAGGAATTAAGGCGTGATAGTGTTAAGGTTAAGGACATGTTCACGGGTATTAAATATGAAGTACACGATGATTATTTTTTAAGTTTTGTTCATAAGGGAGATATATTCCAAGGTAGGATTATAAATATAGGGAAGAAAAAGATCTTTGGTGTAGGTTTTTGTTTTCATTATCCAGAGGCAGAATCTTATATTAAAGGAGAAATTAAGAAGATACGTAATATGGAAAGATCATATCATCTTGATCTGATGATGAGATTGGCTTTAATGAAAGTTAAGACAGTGGAATATCCACATGTTGATGTAAGGGATATATATAGTACTAAACCGTTAGTTAGGTTTTAAGGAGGGACTGCGTTGGCTTTTATAACAACAGAAGGTAAGAAAAAGTTAGAGATAGAATTAAAAAGATTATTAGAGGTAGATAGGCCTGCTGTAATAGATGCAATAGAGGAAGCTCGTGCTCACGGTGATCTTAGTGAGAATGCAGAATATGCTGCCGCTAGAGAAAGACAGAGTTTTATAGAAGGTAGGATAGCTGAACTTAAGTCAAAGCTTCCATCTTTGCAGGTTTTGGACCCTTCTCAGATAAAAGAATCAAAGATAGTGTTTGGCGCAACTGTTACCATACAGAATTTGGAGACAGGGGATATTTCTAAATACCAAATAGTTGGTCCAGATGAGGCAGATGTTTCAAAAGGAACTATATCCATAATGTCGCCAATAGCCAGAGCTTTGATAGGGAAAACAGAGGGCGATGATACTATTGTTAATACTCCTAAGGGAGAAATGGAGTACGAGATAAAAAAAATAGAATATGTATAAAAAAGGAGCTTTATCCTCTATTCAGTATGTTAAGGGTGTTGGTCCAAAACTTGCCACACTTCTAAAGAAGAAAGGCATCAACACCATAGAGGATGCTCTGTATTATCTTCCACGCGCCTACGAGGACAGAAGCAAATTAACCACTATCTCTAAACTTGTTCCAATGGAGTATGGACTTTTTCAGGCACAGATACTTGATATAGATATAAATCGTTTTAAAGGTGGAAGAAAAAAGATACTGACTGTTAAAGTAGGGGATTCAACAGGCAAGATAGTTTGTAAGTGGTTCAACTTTAGTGAGAAGTATTTTTTAGACTCACTTAAAAAAGGGGCTAATGTTTTTGTTTCTGGTACCAGTAGTATCTATAACGGTCGTCTTGAATTACATCATCCCGATATAGAAATAATAGAAGAAGGAGCTAGTTCTGACGATAAACTTCATTATGGCAGAATAGTGCCAATATATTCAGAAACAGAAGGTTTGGGACAAAAAACAATACGTAGAATAATGTTTAATGTCGTAGATGGATTTGCTAACAGTGTAGAAGATTTTATGCCTGCGAGTGTTTTAACTTCAATGAAATTACCTCCACTTTCTACTAGTATAAAAGAAGTCCATTTCCCGTCTAAAGATACAGATATTAGATCTTTATCTGACTTTAACAGCCTCTGGCAGAAAAGACTTATTTTTGATGAGTTCTTTGTGCTTGAACTTGCTCTTTCTATAAGAAGAAGGGGGATAAAGAAAAGACAGGGTATTAGCTTTGATGTTAAACAAGAATATCTTGATATGCTTAACTCTAAACTTCCTTTTGAACTTACTAATGCACAGAACAAGGTAATACAAGAGTTGATCTCTGACATGAAAAAACCAGAACCTATGAACAGACTCATACAGGGTGATGTTGGTTCTGGTAAGACGATAGTTGCTTTTTACGCCGCTATGCTTGCAATACTTAACGGTAAGCAGGTTGCCATGATGGCCCCAACAGAGATATTGGCAGAACAGCACTACAGGAATTTTGTAGAACTTTTTGGCTGCGATGTTAAAGCAGAACTTTTGATAAGCTCTATAAATAAGTCAGAAAAACAAAGAATAAGATCTGAAATAGAAAAAGGAACCGTTGGCTTTGTTGTTGGAACTCATGCACTCATACAGGACGACGTTGATTTTAATTCTCTGGGTCTTATCATTGTAGACGAACAACACAGGTTTGGAGTAGAACAAAGACTTAGTTTAATGAAAAAAGGAACTCCAGACACTATTGTAATGACAGCTACTCCAATACCAAGAACACTAGCCATGACATTATATGGTGATCTTGATGTTTGTGTTATAGATGAAAAACCAAAGGGTAGGCAAGCAATAACTACAAGGGTCGTTAACGAGGATAAAAGAAAAGTAGTTTATGATTTTATAAAAGAGGAACTTAAAAAAGGAAGACAGGCATACTTTATCTACCCTCTTATAGAAGAAAGTGAAAAGCTTATGCTAAAGAGTGCAAAAGATGCCGTGCGTGTGCTTGCTACAGAATTTAAATCGTGGAACGTAGGCCTTTTACACGGAAAGATGAGAGGAGAAGAAAAAGAACAAGTAATGAGGGATTTTAAGGATGCTAAAATAAATCTTTTGGTATCTACGACGGTAGTAGAGGTTGGTATAGATGTGCCTAATGCTACTGTTATGTTCATAGAACATCCAGAAAGATTTGGTTTATCTCAACTTCATCAGTTAAGGGGTCGTATTGGTAGAGGAGATGTAAGGAGTGTTTGTATAATGATGGCTGGTAGCAATCAAACAGATACTTCTACAAAAAGACTAATGGCGATGGTAGCAACAGATGACGGTTTTAAAATAGCAGAAGAAGATCTTTCTTTAAGAGGACCCGGAGAATTTTTTGGCACAAGACAACATGGTATACCGGGTTTTAGAGTAGGAAATCTTGTTCGTGACATAGATATGTTAGTATTAGCAAGGAACGAGGCTGACCGCTTAATAAAAATGGATCCAGACCTCACACTTGCCCCGCATAGGAAATTAAGGTTTATGCTCTCTGAAAGGTTCAAAGATAAAATTCGCCTCATGGACTCGTAATAGTTGCTTACTTGCTTTTATAGGACACGTTGTCCCTATGGAACCTGATATCCATAGGGCAACTCAGTCTCTCACTCCATCTTAACCCTCCCTATTCGGTCGGCTTAATCTGTCACTCCGAGAGGGTCCTATAAAAGCAAGTAAGCAACTATGAATGAGACATTACTGCACAAGCTATTACAGTGGTCCATAGACCAGCCTTATTACACCTTGATGATTGAGTTATGTTAGTTGTTTTTACTATTTCTTTATTAATTTTCCATATTTCTTTTCTTTTGTCATAATGTAAGCTGTCGTCTATTTCTATCCCAAGTGTTGTTGCAAGCATAGATGCAGCAAGATCTTCTGAATAGTCACCAGCATCTTCATCTGTTTGACCGAAAGAGTGGTGTTCGCTGATGTATCCATGCTTCTCTCTATTGCTTGGTATTGCCAAACCAACAGAAGCGGCTATCATCCTGTTAGGTTCATTAGTTGCATTCTCTGCTATTACACAAAAAGTTATTTGTCCTGGTTTGAGTTTTTTTAATCCCTCGTTCCTTGAAACGAGTTTGCAGTTGGGAGGGAATATAGAGGAAACTCTTACTAGGTTATAAGGTGCTATTTTTGCATCTCTTAATGCAGCCTCGAAAGAAAAAAGCTTTTCTTTGTGTATTCCAACACCCTTTGTTAAGAATATTTGCTTTGCTATTAGGTTCATTATTTTTCTCCTTTTTAGTGATCACAAGTGTTGGAACCAGTTACCAGTGTTCCATTCAAATAATCCATTACGATTTTCTGTGGTGATTCACAAGGCACTCCTGTTATTACCTTAACTCCTGCTTGAGTAAAAAGTTCTTGTGCTTTTATTCCCATTCCACCTGTGAGTATTATGTTAGCACCTTGTTTTGCTATCCATGGTGGAATTATTCCCGGAGCATGGTCTGGACCTTTTATTGATTCTGTTTTTATTATTGTTTTTGTTTTTTCATCAGCTTCAATGAACGTAAAAGATTCACAGTGACCAAAGTGTTGACATAGTTTTCCTTGTGCAGTTGGTATTGCAAATTTCATGGCTTCTACCTCCTTTTTAGTAGAGAAATTTATTATTTTATTAACTATTCTGTCAAATTGTTGAGCTGTAAGTGTTTTACTATAATTACTAACAAAAGGTTTACCATTATCTCCAGCATTAACTACGTCTGGATCCATTTGTATAGTACCCAAATAATTAACGTCCATTGTTTCTGATATTTCTTTTCCTCCACCAGTGCTAAAAGTGGATCCACTCATGTTTTCTATTATCCCTATTATTGGAGTTTGTAGTTGCCTACAGAAATTTACTGATTTTCTTACTGCAGTTACCGCTACTTTTTGTGGCGTACTTACTATTACAGCTCCTGTTACATTATCTAATATTTGTATGACAGCCAATGGTTCGTCACCTGTTCCCGGAGGGCAATCTACGACTAGATAATCCAGATCTCCCCATTCTACCTGACTCATCATTTGTCTTATAAAACCATTTTTTGCAGGGCCTCTCCATATTACAGGATTATCGCTGTCCTCTAATATAAAACCAATTGATGCTACTTTCATTCCTTTTTCGTAGCTAACTGGCAGAACCTTACCGTTGTAACTTTGCATTTTAGCAGTATTCAAACCAAGCATTATTGGTATGCTTGGGCCATGGATATCTACGTCTAATAATCCTGTTTTATATCCTTTGTTTGCTAGTGAAACAGCTATGTTTGTAGCTACAGTGCTTTTTCCAACACCACCTTTGCCAGAAAGAACTACAATTTTATTTTTTATTCTACTTAATTGATCCTTTAATGAGATCTCATCTATTTCTGGATGTTCACAATCGTACATTTTATTCTCCTAATAATTTATTCTCTATTTTAGACCACATTGTCTTTATCTTTTGAGTTATCTTTGTGTCACAAAATTCTACTAAAGTTTTTTCTTTAATCTGGGCTAAAGTAAAATCTTTTGTGTATGGTATGGACCCTACCACGTCTAGATTATTTTTATTACAAAAATCATTAATTTTTTTACTTAATGATTTATTTAGGTCTTCCTTGTTTATACAAATACAGGTTGGAATGTTGAAATGTTTTGTTAGTTGATATACTCTTTCAAAATCATGCAAACCAGATAATGTTGGTTCTACAACTATTAAAGCCAAAGAAGTTCCAGTAATAGATGCTATTACTGGACATCCAACACCCGGGGAACCATCAACTATTATAAAATCTAGATTTAATCGTTCTGCAAGGTCTTTTGCATATGATCGGATTTTGCTGACAAGTTTGCCTGAATTTTCTTCTGCTACACCTAATTTGGCGTGTACAAGTTTGCCAAATCTTGTGTTTGATCCGTACCATTCGCCAGATAATTTTTTTTCAAAATCGATGGCGTTACTAGGGCATACCCTATAACATAGTCCACAACCCTCACATTTTACTTCATTCACAACAAAATCATTTGATATTGCTTCAAAACGACATAGTTCTATGCACCTGCCACACTCAATACATTTTGATCTGTTTATTTTAGCTTCTTTACCACCAAAAAAATCATTTCTTACTTGTATTTCTGGTTTTAATATCAAGTGTAGATCTGCCGCATCAACGTCACAGTCCACCATTACTTTATTGTTTGCCAAAGAAGCAAAACAAGCTGTTATACTTGTTTTACCCGTGCCTCCCTTACCACTTATGATCACAAGTTCTTTCATTCTTTTATTCCTTCGATAATTTCTATTATTGGTTTAAAAGCAGTTATATATTCTGGTAGTTCTTTAAGTATCAAAGCCCCGTTTGAATAAGAAACAGCTATACGTTTATCGTCTGGGATTCTTGTTAGTATTTTTATGTTATTTTCTTTTGCATACGAATCTATTATTTCATCATTTTCTGATGATTTATTTATTATTATGAATATTTGTTTCTTTAATTTATTCATAACATCTATTGCTAACTTTAGATCATAAAGTCCAAATGGAGTTGGTTCTGTTACCATTAATACGATGTCTGCTCCTTCTACCGCATTTATTACGGGACAAGATGTTCCGGGAGGGCAATCCCATATTTGTATTTTATGTTTTTTGCCTGCTTGTTTTATTTTCTTTATTAAAGGTGGTGACATCGGTTCACCGATCTTTGTTTTTCCATGAATGAAGTAAAGTTTGTCAGACCGACCTTGTTCTATAATGCCAATTTCTTTGTGTGTCCTAGTCATAGAATTATTAGGACATAGTTCCCAGCAAGCTCCACAAGAATGACAGAGCTCGGGGAATACCAAAAGCTCTTTCCCTATCATTGCAAGAGCATTGAATTCACATACTTCAATACACTTTCTGCAAGAGTTACATTTAAGATTGTCTATTTTTGGTATTTCAGAATAAGTTTTATCTGTTTTTTCTATAAGTGGTTTTAAAAAGATATGGCAGTTTGGTTCTTCAACATCGCAGTCTATAATAGCAACATCTTTGTACTCTTCAGACAATAGATACGCTAGATTAGTTGATATTGTACTTTTTCCTGTACCACCTTTTCCACTAGCAACGGCTATATTCATTCTTTTTCTAATTCTGTTATCCTTTTTTTGATTTCATCTAAATGATTCTCTATAACGCTAGCTTCATTTTTTAGTGTGTTTAATTCTTCTTCTTTAGTTGTGGAATAAGTAGAATTTTGGTTCATGACAAAACCATAACCGAATCCTCTACCCATACCGCGTCCCATACCATAACCAAATCCTCTATTTATCCCCGTGCATCTGCCCATACCACGCCCTGTCATTGATCCCATTCCCATAGGTCCTGTTCCATTCATCCTTGGCATAAATAGTTCCCTCCTATATTAAGTTAGTATTACATCCAATGTCCTTCTGTGTTTGGATCACTCATTTCTTGTAATTTATTGTTTTTGAATCTTTCTATAGCAGTCCTAACGGATCCTTCTCCTAGAACATATATTTTTACACCTGCAGAGCTTAAGACCCTAAATGCTTTTGGCCCACAATGTGCAGTAATAAGTGCATTTGCTCCTTTATCTACGATGTTCTGTGCGGCTTGTATACCGGCTCCCTGTTGCGATTCTACGTTTTGTATGTTGTCTATTACTTCATACTTACATTCTTTTGTATCATATATAATGAAGGATTCTGCTCTCCCAAATCTTGGATCTATTTTAGAATCAAGATCTTTACCTTTTGTAGTAATTGCTATTTTCATGGTAAACTCCTTTTTGTTAGCTTTTAGGAGATATTACACTTGACAATTTAAATTGTCAAGTGTAATATAAATTACTATTTTAATTTTTTTAGGATTTTATGCAAATAAAAGAGAACTTACCAGTTTACCCCATGTGTGTAGCGGCAAAGATATTAGACGTTCATCCAAGAACGCTTCGTATATACGAGAGCGAAGGATTGATAAAACCAGAAAGGAGAGGTGGAAAACGTTTTTTTTCTCAGAATGATATTGTATGGGTTCAATGTCTTCGTAAACTTATACATGAACAGAATTTAAGTATTCCCGGAATAAAAAAATTATTGGAATTACTTCCGTGTTGGAAGTTAAAGGACTGTCCTCCAAATGTAAGATCTAATTGCTCTGTACTCAAAGAAAGAGGAAAGCGTTGTTGGGAACTTACAAAGAATGCCTGTGAAAAGTCTTGTAGGAGTTGTGATATTTATCTTAAAGCAAAAAAAGATTAGTGTTGGTAGTTTTTTGCGAACTTGATGATGAAGTCAAAGATCATCATATGTTTTATATATTCATCTCTGCCTTTACGTCTATCAAGAGGATTGAATATGGCTTCCATGGTCCATCTAGAAAGGATGTTCCTTACCGCCCATTTGTAAGAGCTTATCTCTAATGTTAGAGGTAAATATGTCCCATTACCTTTTGCCAGATATTTATCAAAATTATAATCCCAAAAATCACCGTGGGTGCTGTATAGGTTGGTCTGTTTTTCGTATTTATAAGGGTGATGTTTATATATTGTATAAAGATATTTTTTTATTTCCATGAAGATCTTTTTTTCTTTATCTGGAACACTTTTTCCAGAAGCATATGGCATCCATATTCTTGGATGTCTCAAGAATGCACTGTGTATATCAAGTGTTATCTTAAAGTCAGAAGGGAACACGTTTTCGTCTAAAAAGTTTAACACTATCTGGTTCTCTTTTTCTATTCCTTCTCCCATGTACCAAGGTAAGTTTTTAGACCATTTTTGTCCGCCTAAAAGGAACAATGCTTTTTCTGCAATAACAGGGGCGTTCCTCATTAGGTCTATTCCCCTAGCATTTTGTCTTGTTCTTTCTACTCTTCCCACTGGATTAACAACCGGTATCCCACAAATATTTATCTTTGCAATATTAGTCCTTGCATCTGTGTCCCAGTTTATATCCCTTACTATATGTTCTATGTAGTCGCTAAGGACTTTTCCCCCTATCCATTCAACGCCGTGAAAACAAGAAAAGAACGCCACGGTGGGAAGTTTTGGATCTGGTTTATGTCCTATATAAAAAGCGTAAACAGGTGCTCTGTATCCGTTGTGTTCTATGTGGTCCAGTAGTTCCATTTTTATTAGTTCTGGGAATTTTTCTGATAATATCCTTATCTTTTTTACCTCAGGACTTTCTTTTACTGTTTGATATCGATCTTTTAGTACATCAAGGCTAATATCAGAACTAAAATCCCTTAGTATCTTGGCAACAAGTTCTGGATGCTCGGTGGTAAGGTCGTGGCCGGTTCGTGGAAAACTTATATGTGCAGAATTAGGGATGCAGTTTTTTATTAGTTCAGAATTCTCAAAGGGTACAAGTTGATCTTCTTCTCCAGATAATATTAGTGCAGGTACTTTTATTTTTTTTAACATACTCGGTGTTAAAGAGAATAGGGCAGACACCATTTGTTTAAAGAAATTCTTTTTACTTAGTTTTTGTTGTATCCAAAGTTTATCCCAAATATCAACAAGCTCTGGATGCTCTTCTAAGAAATGTTTGCTGACTAAAAATTTACCAATCTTTTTGTGAGGGAAGATAGGCCCTACAGGCTCTAAGTTCATGAGTAGTATGTTTATTAGAGGGAACAGGTTCATTCTTTTGTGACTTAGTTGTGTTATGCTGGAAGCCCCTGCACAAACTTTTTTTACTAATTTTGGATAATGATATGCTATTGCAAGGGCGGTTAAACCACCTAAAGAAAGCCCAAAAAAGTTATAAGGAGCTTCTCCTATTTCTTGTTTTATTTCTTTTAATTTATTTACCACACTTATTGCAGATGCTTTTATGGTTAGTGGTGTGGTGTCTTTATCGTCGTCTGTTCCGGGAAGATTTATCATTACAACTTTAAAGTGTTTGGCTAGTTCGTTCTCAAAATCAAGCCAGTAATCAAAGGTTCTTCCTAGTCCCCTAAGTATTATTATGGGTTCGCCTTGTCCTTGTATCTTGTATTTCACTTAAAGTATTACGCACTCCAAACTATTTTTCCGTCGCAGATAGTATATCTTACCTTGCCTTTCATTTTACGTCCCTTGAAAGGTGTGTTCTTACTTTTTGAAAGTATCTTGTCTTCTGTGTATGTCCATTCTTCATTAAGGTTGAATATAACTACGTCTGCAGGTTTCCCTTTTTCAAGACTTCCACCACTTACTCCTAATATTTTTGCTGGATTGGTGGACATCAGTTTTATGAGTGTCATAAGGTTTATGTCGTTTTGATGCACGAGATCAAGACAAAGTGGTAATGCTGTTTCAAGACCTATCATCCCGCTTTTTGAAAGCTGATATTCTATGTCTTTTTTCTCTACGCTGTGTGGAGCATGATCTGTTGCTATACAATCTATTATTCCACTTTTTATGGCCTGTCTTATGGCCTTAGTATCTTTTTCTGTCCTTAACGGTGGATTCACCTTGGTGTTAGGATCATAGTCGCTAACAGCTTCTTCTGTAAGAAAAATATGGTGTGGAGTGACTTCTGCTGTTATTGGAACTCCGTCCTCTTTTGCATCTGCTATTACTCTTATACTGCCTTCACATGATATATGTGCTATGTGTGTTTTACATCCTGTGTGATTAGAAAGAGCGATATCCCTTGATACCATTATCTCTTCGCTGACAGCAGGAACACCTCTTAAACCAAGCTTCATGGAATAATAGCCTTCGTTCATTACTCCTTCGCCTTTTAAGTTGGTGTCTTCGCAATGATCTATTACAGGAATGTTGAATTGCTTGCAGTAGTCCATTGCTTTTCTCATAACGTAAGAGTTCATTACACAGTTACCGTCGTCAGATACTGCAACTATCCCAGCCTTAAGCATTTCTCCTATTTCTGCCAACTGTTCTCCGCTTTGGCCAATGGTTATTGCACCTATAGGATAAACTTTAATAAGTCCTTCTTCTTTTGCCTTTGTTTTTATATACGCTGTAACATATGGATTGTCGTTAACAGGATGTGTGTTAGGCATGCAGGCAAGTGCAGTATATCCACCACTTGCTCCAGCAAGAGTTCCGGTTGCTATTGTTTCTGCACCCTCGTGTCCGGGTTCTCTTAAATGTACATGCATATCAATAAGCCCCGGTGCTACCACCATGCCACTTGCATCTATTACTTTATCAAAATCTTTGTCATTGGCACTGCCGGTTACGATGTCTTTTATTACACCATCTTCTATTATCAGGTCTTTTTTATCGTCTATGTTCTGTACCGGACAAATAAGTCTTCCGTTCTTTATAAGGAGCTTCAACTTATATTACCTCCTCTATTTTTTTACCGTTAGTTACTTTGTGGAGTATTGCCATTCTTACTACAACGCCGTTGGTGACTTGTGGGAGTATTACAGAACGTTCAGAATCTGCAACGGCCTGTGATATTTCTACACCTCTGTTCATTGGTCCGGGGTGCATTATTATGGCATCATGTTTTAGTAGCTTTACACTGTTATTATTTAAGCCCCAGTGACGAGAATACTCCCTTACTGTAGGGAACTGGTTGCTTGTGCCGCCTCTTTCTGCCTGTATTCTTAACATCATTACAACGTCTTGTTCTGGGAGTGCAGATTTTAGGTCTGTATATGTTCTTACTCCAAGTTTTTGTATATCTGGTGGAAGCATCGTTGCTGGACCACATACACTTACTGTGGCACCCATTGTTTTTAGACTATAGATGTTAGATCTTGCCACCCTTGAGTGAGCTATGTCACCAACTATCAATATTTTTAGTTTAGAGACTTCTCCCTTATAGTCCATTATGGTCATAAGGTCTAAAAGTGCCTGTGTTGGATGTTCATGAAAACCATCTCCTGCATTTACTACGGGGATGTTCTGTATCTTTGAAAGAAGATACGGTGCTCCTGAATTTGAATGTCTTATTACGAAGGCATGAGGGCTCATGGCCTCTAAGTTTTTTGCAGTGTCTATTAGTGTTTCACCTTTTGTTGTTGCACTCTTTATAGAAGAAAAGTCTATTGTTTCTGCTCCAAGTCTTTTTGCCGCTATTTCAAAAGAACTTCTTGTTCTTGTAGACGGTTCAAAGAACATTAACACAACGATCTTGCCGTGCATGGTTGGTATTACTTCATGTCCTTTTTGCATTAGGTCTTTAAACCTTCTCGCTGTATTCATGATGTCCATTATTTCTTCTTTGGACAGGTTCTCTGTTCCCAGTAGGTGCTTCTTGTCAAAACCTTTCATATTAAAAGCTCCTTTGGATGTTTTTGGTGAGTATTAGTTAGGGACAGTTTTTTGTCAATTTGTACATTCTATTTGTTAATATCTTTACTATGT
>CAYPMK010000029.1:15655-17721 GCA_964411885.1 uncultured Bdellovibrionales bacterium | reverse complement strand
TTGGAGATCTTACAAAAGAAAGATTAGACGTTCTAAGGGATGTCGACGACATATTCATCTCTATGCTATTTAAACATGATCTGTATTCAAAGATTTGGCAGGCTTTTAGTGTATTGCTACCAGTAAAGAGTGTTGGCGTTATGGGTGATAACAGGACCTATGAGAACGTTGTAGCATTAAGGGCCGTCACTAGTGTAGATGGCATGACAGCAGATTGGTATCACTTCCCCCATAATTTTTTAGCAGAGGTTTCGAACATAATCATCAATGAAGTCAAGGGTGTTAACCGTGTTTGTTATGATATTTCATCTAAACCTCCTGCAACAATAGAATGGGAATAGTCTTTTATTTACTTACTTTAACAAAACACTTATAATCGCTAACATAGGCCAGACAAGAGTTTGGTAAAAAACAGGAGGATCTTGTTTATGAAGAAATTTATCCCTGCCATTTTTGTATCTGTTTTGTTCTTAACGCTAACAGCATGTGAAAGTAAATTTGCTAAACCTGAAAATTGTGTTGGTGCAGACTGTGAAGCACAAACAATGAAAGTTGATGCTCCAATAATCAGTCCTAATGGAGGAAGTCATCCTGCAGGAACACCTATTGCGATAAGTTCCTCAACTGGCGGAGCAAAAATAATCTATACAGTAGATGGTTCAGAACCTAAAGCCAGCGAAGATGGCTCTTTGGAAAATGGAGTTTTGTATCAATCAACGGTTCCTTTAAATGTTACCAAGATAAGAGCAATAGCCATTAAAGAAGGAATGGAAGATTCAGAGATAACAGAATCTAATTATTCAGTTACAGCTCCTAATTCTCCTACTTTTGATCCTGATGGTGGTACCTATAACTTAACCACTTTTCCTGTTAGTCTAGTGGCTCCAGCCCATGGATGTGACGAGATGAGGTATACCAAGAGTGTTAATAATAATAATAATGAGCCTTCTGAACAAGTTTATTCAAACCCTGTAGATGTTACTGCTACGAATACTACAATAGGGGCTGTTTGTATTAAGGCGGGTATTTCATCACCTGTAAGTTCTGCTACATATACTCTTAAAGTTCCAACACCTTCTATTAAACACGTAAGCTGTAGTAGTCTACAAGTAGGAGGAAATGGTGATTCTGTAATAAGTCAAAAAATAATTACTTGCACCGATTGCCTTCAAATAACCAACACTATGCCATCAACGATACAATACAGATATAGCTATGTTCCTACAAATCAACTTGGATTAAACATTACAAAAACACAGTGGTCTACATATTCAGCTCCTATAATTTGCAATAATATACTTCCAAATGTGACATCATTTACAATAGAATTTAAAGCTGAAAATACTAATATGACAACATCTGATACTGTTTCTCAACAAGTCACTAAGTAGAAAGTAGGATTAATAATGAAAAAATTATCTTTATTGTTTTTAAGTATTTTAATGATTGTATCATGTGATAGTGGCAGAAAAATGGGTGGCGGCTGTGTCGGCGATGATTGCCAAGCAACATATAAAGTTGACGCTCCAGTTTTTAGTATTTTAGATGGATCTAATGTTCTTGCCGGAACAGAGCTTGCTATAACTACCGCAACCGATGATGCAGAAATAAAATATACCACAAACGGTGACGACCCTGCAGAGTCTGGACAGGTTTATACAAACTCTATAATCATAAATAGTGATATAACTGTTAGAGCTATAGCTAGTAAAAAAGACATGGAGGATTCAGAAGAAACCACAGCTGCTTATACAGTGTCTATACCTAATCAGGTTGTGGCTCCTGTCTTTGTGCCAGCACCTTCTGCAGGTGCTATATTAAAGGGTGCAGCCATAGGTATGTACACTACAACACCTGGTGCTGTAATAAGATATAATGTAGGTTCGACAGCTCCAACGGTAAGTTCTGGTACTCTTTATGATCAAGATCACCAACCGACACTGACGAGTTCATCTACAATAAAAGCTATTGCTTATATGCCAGACAACAGTCAGCCAGCGTCTAGTGTGGTTACTGGATCATATACTTTCCAAACAGTAGTAAAACCTACAATTACTGCAACTGGT
>CAYPMK010000029.1:0-15555 GCA_964411885.1 uncultured Bdellovibrionales bacterium | reverse complement strand
ATTCAGGCTGTAAGTCATTAAACTTACAGCCTGAATAGTATCTAACTCTCTGCATTAAATAGGACTTTTTATTCTTTTACATATTTAGATTAAATGATATATCCTTGGCCCGGGGCTTTTATAAGCCCTATGTTATTGTTAATAATAGACAAGAGGAGTTATAAGAATGGAGATTGTTGTTTTAGTTAAGCAAGTCCCAGATACCGCAAATGTTGGGGCAGATGCTATGAAAGAAGATGGTACTGTTAATAGGGCGGCGTTAAAGACAGTTTTTAACCCAGATGATCTTAACGCTCTCGAGATGGCTTTAGACATTAAAGACAGGTTTGGTGCTAACGTTACTGTTATAACCATGGGACCACCAAAGGCAGTAGAAATACTAAAAGAATCCCTTTATAGAGGGGCAGACAAAGCATTCCTTTTGAGTGATCCAAAGTTTGCTGGCTCAGACACTCTTGCTACGTCTTTGATATTAAAGAGTGCTATAGAAGCAAAAGTTAAAAACTTCGACATCATTATGGCTGGACGCCAAGCTATAGATGGCGATACAGCTCAGGTTGGTCCACAAATAGCTGAAAAGTTGAACATTCCACAACTAACTTTTGTTACAGATGTCGAAGAAGTTAAAAATGGCAAGATTAAGTTGTCACGTCTTTCTGATGAAGGTACAGAAGTTGTTGAATGTAAGACTCCAGTTCTCTTAACTGTAGAGGGTGGTGTTAATACTCCTAGACCAGCTAGAGTAAAAAGACTGCTTAAATATGTTAATGCAATGTCTTCTTTTCAAATGAACGAGGACTGGGTTACAGACGGAGAAGCTGAATATCTTAAAAAGAGAGGACTCGAAATACCAGTGGTAAGCTTTTGCGATATCGTCGTAAATCCTGAATATATTGGACTTGCTGGTTCTCCTACAAGAGTTAAAGAAATTCATAGCGTAGTGTTTAAATCTATAGAATCAAAAGACTATCCAGCAACACAAGATGGAATGAACAGTATGATGAAAGAACTGGTTAGCGAACACATAATAGGGTAGGTAGAAAAAATATGGAAAACAAAAAATGTGGTCACGTTGCTGTTTTTATACAACAGCATAACTCAAAGATAGAGGCTGTAAGCCTTGAGCTTTTAGGTAGGGCAACAGAACTTGCTAAGGAATTGGATACAAAGGTAAGTGCGTACCTTCCATGCGATAAAAGTGGTGATATGACGAAGATGCTTTTTTCTTATGGTGCTGACTACGTCTATACCATAGAGAATAAAGAACTAAAGGACTACAGGAGTCTTCCGTACACTAAGGCTGTTGTAGAAGCTATAAAAAAGGACACTCCTTGTATAGTCCTTTTTGGTGCTTCAAGGATGGGAAGAGATCTTGCTCCAAGGGTTGCTTCAACAGTTAGATCTGGACTAACGGCAGACTGTACAGAGTTAAAAATAGGTTCTTACACAGATAACAAAATATCCAAAACATATGAAAAACTTTTATATCAAATACGCCCAGCCTTTGGCGGTAACATCATAGCGACTATTATAAACCCAGAACGTCATCCACAAATGGCAACAGTAAGAGAAGGCGTTATGAAAATGAAAGAGCCAAACCCATCAAGGAAGGGTGAACTAATACCTTTAAGTGTTAGTTTTGATGAAGTAGACCTTGCTGTAAAAGTAATAGACAAAGTAATAAAAGAAAAGAAAGTAAACCTTACAGGAGCTAACATTATAGTTGCTGGAGGTATGGGTGTTGGAAGTAAAGAATGTTTTAATAAAATTTGTGAATTTGCAAAAGTAATAAATGCAGAAGTTGGAGCTTCTCGTGCCGCTGTAGATCAAGGCTGGGTTAATAAAGAACATCAGGTAGGACAAACTGGTGTTACTGTAAGACCTAAACTATATATAGCCTGTGGAATATCTGGTAGCATACAACACAAGGCAGGCATGGATCAGGCACTAAAGATAATCGCTATAAACAACGATCCAGATGCTCCTATATTTAAGTTTGCGCACGTAAAAATAGTTGGTGATCTTAATACTGTCATCCCGATGATGATAGAAGCTTATAAAAAAACAGATGTAAGTAAAAAGTAAGAGGAGATATTTAGTATGGCTAATTTCTTTGAAGATAATAAAGACCTTTTATTTCACCTTGAGCACGCAGACATAGACGAGATTATAACAATAAAAGAAGATAATTTTAAGGAAGCAGAAACCTTTGATTATGCTCCACGTAATGTTAAAGAAGCTAGAAGGAATTATATAGAGATACTTAGAGTCGCTGGGCAGATAATGGGCGATGTTGTAGCCCCTAATGCTGAAAGCGTTGATGAAGAAGGTTGTGGTTTTGATAAAGGCAAGGTTGAGTACGCTAGAGGTACTAAAGAAAACCTAAAGGCTATCCTTGGTGCCGACCTTGGTGGTATGACCATTTCAAGACGTTATGGTGGACTTAATCTTCCTACTACGGTTTCAACAATGGTAATAGAAATGGTGTCTCGTGCTGACGCTAGTCTTATGAACATCGTTGGACTTCAGGATATAGGAGAGACCATTTATGAATTTTCGTCAGAAGAGATAAAGCAAAAATATTTACCAATGTTTACTTCTGGAAAAGTAACAGGTGCAATGATACTAACAGAACCAGATGCAGGTTCAGATCTTCAGGCAGTGCAGACAAGAGCAATATTAGACGAGAAAACAGGCAAATGGTATCTTCATGGAGTTAAACGTTTCATAACTAATGGTTGTGCAGATATTTCTCTTGTACTTGCAAGAAGCGAAGCAGGTAGCAAAGACGGTAGAGGACTTTCTATGTTCCTAGTAGAAAAGGACGACACCGTGCAAATAAGAAGGATAGAACACAAACTTGGTATACACGGTTCACCTACTTGCGAAATGCAGTTCAATAACACACCGGCAATATTAATAGGCAAAAGAAAGATGGGCTTGATACGCTACGTTATGGCGTTAATGAATGGAGCTCGTCTTGGTGTTTCTGCACAGGGACTTGGTATTGCAGAAGCTGCATATAGAGAAGCGTTAAAGTATGCAAAAGAAAGAGAACAGTTCGGCGAACCAATAATAAACTTCCCTGCAGTTTACGACATGCTTACTAACATGAGAGCGCAAATAGAGGGTGCAAGAGCAATAGTTTATGAAACCTGTCGTTATGTTGATCTTAAAAAAGTTTATACAGAACTTAGTGAACACAACGAGACAAATCAGGAATATAAGAACTTGTTAAAGAAGTATTCAGCGATAGCAGGATTATTAACACCAATGGCAAAAGCTTATTCAACAGAAATGTCTAACCGTGTTACTTATGATGCCATACAGATACACGGTGGAACAGGTTTTATGAAGGATTTCCCTGTAGAAAGATTTGCAAGGGATGCAAGAATAACTAACATCTACGAAGGTACTACACAGCTTCAGGTAATTGCAGCAATAGGCGGTATCGTCAATGGTACTTTAGATGAACTTTTAAAAGAATATGAGGAATATGATTATCCAAGAGAATTGCACAGCATTAAAGAGAACCTTAATTCAATAAAGGGACTTTTAAACAGATGTCTTAATGAATTCTCTGAAAGGAATGACAAAGAATTCCTTAATTACTTTGCAAGAAACGTCGTAGATATGTCTTGTGAACTATTTATAGGATATAGGATGTTAAAACTTTCTGTTAACGAAGAAAGAAAAAGAGTAGTTACAAGGTTCTTTGTAGAAAAAGCTATGGCTAACGCCATTAAGCTTGCAGAACCAGTATTAAAGAGACACACCACTGCAATAACAAATAGAAACGTAATAATGGAGGTATAAGATGCCTTATATAAAGAAAGAACAAAGAACAGTAGTCGATGCACATATAAAGAAACTTGCAGATGCAATAAAAGAGACCGGTAAAGAGAACAGGGCTGGGGTATTAAATTACTCTATTAGTTGTCTTTTAAAACAACTTTATGACCTAAGGTATTCAGAGGTGAATGAAGCCGTTGGTGCTCTTGAGTGTATAAAGCAAGAGTATTACAGACGCGTTGCTGGCCCTTATGAAGATCTAAAAGCTAAAGAAAACGGCGACGTATATTAAAACCAATCTCTATAGTAAACAAATTTGATTGTAGTCTTCACAATTTTCGTCACTGTTGTCATCATATATAATGGGTTTTGAGTTAATATTGAAAATTTTTGGTTTTGTATTTAACAATATTGCAGCTTTCCCTTCTCGAGATTGTGGTTCTAATATAAATCTATCATTCTTGGCAATATCCTTGTCTTCTATTTTATAATTCCAATTTATGAAGATGTAGGCTTGGCCTTTTTCAGGGTTGTATTTGTCTGTCCACTTAGTATCTTCTTTTTTATTCATTTCATTTTTTAACTTCTTTTTAGTAGTAGTATAAGCATCTGGATATTTTACATATATATCTTTTATTAGGTCATCATAATAGCAGTTTTTGGACATGCAAGTAAAGTCACTAATTTCTATGCTATCTCCTATAATTGTTCCAGCTTGGGAGATATTGTATTTTATAGTAAAAGGGAAACTAATTGGCATTTTTGAAGAACTTTTATCGCCTAAACTATTTAATGTTTCATAGTTGTAATAAGTCCTAACTTTAAAGTCATAAGAGAAAGAATTTGTTGATACATTTTCTGCAATATTCTGTTGTATCTTTTGCTGGAATGAATTGATAGTAGTGTGTATGGCTCCTCCTTTAGGGGCTACCATTTCTGCCATGTCTAGCTTTTTAATAAAGTCATCTTCGTTTTTGTATCTTTTCTTCCAAGCGTTAGGATCATTCTTTTTCAGATAAAAATAATTTAACATTACATCTTCCATTAGAAAATCAAGGTCGTTTTTAGATATAGTGTTAAGGATAAGATTAGGCTTTACATCATTGTTATTGAACTTTGGATCTGTATCGTCTATATTGATGTCTGCCCCGGCATTAATTAGTGTATGAAATATCTTTTTTCTGGACTCTATTTCATTTGAAGATTTTGGTTTGGTAAAAGAAACTGAGTACATTATTGCTGATAGCTTGTTACCGTGGTTTGTTTTCTTATCTAGATATTCTTGAAAAGTCGGTTTACCATTAACATTTTTTACTTCCTCTATTATTGTCTCTATTATTTGTGAATGATTTTGTGTTCCTCCCATTACTGCATACATCAAGGCTGTAAAACCCTGCTTGCTATACTGCCTTACTGGTGCTGTGTATGTTTTGTATTCATCATAGAATTTTTCATCTAGGTATTTTTTGTATGCTACGTTGGCTATATTTTTATCTTCAATTAAAAGCTCAGCAGTAGTTTTTGTGTTACCGGGGATATTTATTTTATCTGCTAATGCAGCAGATATCATCAAAAGTGTTACGCCGTTTGTGCTAAAATCTTTTTTGTCTGATTTAAATTCTTTCATGTTCTCTAAATTTAGTTTTTTATCTCTAAGCCTAGATTCAAGTAGGACATCTAAATCTTGGGTAAAGGTAGGAGCACTAATAAGAGTTGTTATTAATATTAATAATATCTTTTTCATTTTTTTCCTCCATTTTTTAGCATTATACACAAAACAAAATATAAGTCAGGTTATTTTTTACTCCATTCCGTACTTTTCGAGTCTGTAGCGCATAGAGCGAAACGTTATACCTAATAATTTAGCGGCTTTCTTCTTTACACCACCGGTCTTTTTAAGTGCTTTTTGTATAATATCTTTTTCAAGATCCGCTATTATCCTTTCTAGTTCTAAGCCAGATTCTGGTACTTCGTTTATGTTAAATTTTGCTACACTATCACTTTTATTTATACCAAAATTTGTTTGTGATGAAACATCTGCTACATGGTGAGGGAGGTCTTTTACTTTTATTATTTTTTCTGCACAAAGGGCAACAGCTCTTTCCATAATGTTCTCAAGTTCTCTAACGTTACCCGGGAATCTATACTTTTTTAGTACAAGAAGAGCTTCTTGAGCAATTCCTTGTATGTCTTTTCTTAGTTTATTTGAATATTTCTCCATAAAGAACTTTGCAAGCATTGCAATATCTTCTCCACGTTCTCTTAAAGAAGGTGCTTTTATTTGAATAACGTTTAGCCTATAAAAAAGATCTTCCCTGAACGAAGCATTTTTTACCATTTCCACAAGGTCTCTGTTGGTGGCACATATTAATCTTACATTCACTAAAATATCTTTAGTATCTCCAACCCTTCTTATAGTTCTTTCTTGTATAGCTCTTAATAGTTTTACTTGTACATGAAGTGGTATTTCTCCAACCTCGTCTAAAAAGATGCTGCCATTGTTTGCCGCCTCAAAAAGACCTTCTTTGTCTGCTATTGCACCAGTAAAAGAACCTTTTTTGTGTCCGAACAACTCACTCTCTATAAGATTCTCTGGCATAGCACCACAGTTAACTATAACAAAAGGATTTTTATTAAGAGGACCATTGTTGTGTATAGCCTTAGCTATGAGTTCTTTTCCTGTTCCACTCTCTCCAGTTATAAGAATGTTAGTGGTTGTCTGTGATACTATTTTTATCATCTCGTAGAGCATTAACATTGGAGCAGAAGAACCGACCATGTCACAGTAAGTATATTTATCCCCTATTTGTGCTTTCAACATTATATTTTCATATGAAAGTTTTCTTTTATCCATTGCTTTAGAAGCTGTACTTAGAAGGGTGTCTATCTTAAAAGGTTTTGCTATAAAATCATAAGCACCTTTCTTTATTACATCTATGGCTATTTCTGTAGTACCAAAAGCTGTGATTATTATTATTTCTACTGTTGGGTCTTGTTTTTTGAACGCCGCAAGAGCCTCTATTCCAGACATATAAGGCATTTGTACGTCCATGAATACCAAGTCAAAATGTTCTTTTTCGTGTGATTTCAATGCTTCAATAGCATTAGATGCTGTTTGTACAAGATACCCTTCTTTAGACAACAAAAGTTCCATGAATTCCCTTATGCTTTGTTCATCGTCTACAATAAGTATTTTTCCCTTGTATTCAGACATGTAATTCACCTATATTTTTATTCTTGGAAAACATATTTTAAAAACAGCTCCGTTTGATGTACCTGAGTTACTGGCTTCAATACTACCTGAGTGTGCATGTATTATGTTCCATGTTATTGCAAGTCCAAGACCTGTTCCTTTTTCTTTTGTAGTAAAGAATGGTTCAAAAATTTCTTTTATAGAAGCTTCTGATATACCTACACCTTGATCGCTTATTGTTATAAACATTCCCTCTGTCATTTCTTTTGTTTGAATAGTTATGGTTGAATTAAGAGGGCTTGCCTGTACGGCATTTAATAAGATATTGTCGAATGCCTGAATTAATCTTTGTTCGTCTCCATTCATTATAAAATTGTGAGTTTGGTCCTTAAAATCTATTTTGATATTTTTTAATGCATATTCTGCGTTGGTCTTGATGTTATTTGTTGAGCGATTAAGGACTTCTGTAAGATTAACTGGTTCGTTCTTTCTTTTTTCTGAACCAGAATAAACAAGGAACTCTTCTACAAGGTTGGTTAGTCGTTCTGTCTCTCTTTCTATTATCCCCATTAGTTTTATTCTTTGTTCGTCGTTATTCAAGACTTCTTTGTCTGATCTTATTAATTGTGCAGCTCCTGCTATAGAAGACACAGGGTTGCGTATTTCGTGTGCAAGGATTGCTGCTATTTTTACAAAATTATCAATGTTCATTTTATTTTACTCAACAAGGTAAATACCGGTATAAAGAAACTTGTTAACAAAGCTCCAATCAAAAGACCACCAACAGTAAGTATTACAGGCTCTATAGTTGAAGAGAATACTGTACTTAGTCTTTTTATTTCATCACTAAGATGTGAGTTTAATTCTGTTAGCATGTCTGGGAGTGAGCCCATTATTTCTCCTACACTGAATATTTGTACAGCCATTGGCCTCATTAAATTGCTTTTTGCAAAAACATGTGATGCTGGCTCACTTTTCGACGTAGCTTCTTTTGCTCTCAAAAGACATTCCTCAAAAACATGGTTGCCTATTCTTTCTGCAGAAAGTTCTAAAGCTCTAGTTAGTGATAATCCAGACCTTATACATATGTTAAGTATGAGCGACGTTTTTAGAGTGTAAACGTCCTTAAAGAAAGAAGATAAGATTGGCAGATTAAATAAAAGATTATCAAAACTTGGTCGGATAAGTTTGTTCTTTACCAAAAGATAAACAAAACCAATCGTTAAAAGGAGAGCACCAACAAGGATCAATAGATTCTGTTTTATCATATCACCCATGGTGGCAACAGTTACCAACGACACAGGCAGTTCTTGTCCATAACTCCTATAGATGTGTACAAATACTGGTGCAATTCCCACGACTATTATTGCCATTGCACATAGTATTATTAAGGTGACGGCGATAGGATATAGTACGGTCTTTTTTACTGTAGAAGTTATTTCCTGCTCTTTTTTAAAATAATCCAGCCATTGTTCGAGTGTTTCTTCTAAACGTCCTCGTAGTTCTCCTGCCGCACAAAGATTTAGAAAAAGATTGTCAAAGTGTCTTGGGAATCTACTTAAAGCCTGTGAAAAGGTCATGCCAGTTTCCATATATCCTTTTATTGCACTGGCAGTGTTCTTCATGTTTATAGTAGAACCTTCTGCAGAAATAACGTCTAAGGCCTGTGTTATTGTAAGGTTGGCCCTGAACATTACTAGAAGTTCTTTTACAAAGAATAGTTTTTCTTCGTTACTGAAAGTGTTTGCATCATGCGGGCTTTTTTTTATGACTACCCCAGCCCTTCTTGGAGCAAGTTCTTTTATCCTTACAGGACGAATTTTTTGAGATCTTAGTTTTACTCTAAGATCTGTTTCATTGTCTGCAAAGACCTGCCCTTTAAGTTTTTCTCCCTCTCTTGATACACCCTCGTAATAAAAATCAGGCATGTTCTACCTCTAAGTTCTTTATTATAGATTCAGGATACAGCGTTACACCTTTCTTTTTTTCTTTTGCACCATATATTATGTTGTCAGTATCAAAACATCCTTTGAGTTCAGGGTCTATACCAGCTACTACTAATTTTTCTTTTGCCATGTTGTTTAACACTAGTGCAGAATCTGGGTCTTTGCAGTCTGGGCATACAATTACGTCGAAAGTAACCTGATCACTTAATCTTAATACTGTATTTAATTCCATATCTGGACGGAATATATAAGTTATATTCGATATTCCTTTTTTCATACTAAAGTATTTGCTGGTCTCTATTACAGCAATGTTAGAATTCCTTGAATAAGAAGCTATACTAGCTATAGAGTAGGTTTTGTATGTTCGTTCTTTTTGGTCGTCGTATTGGCATAGTATTAGTCCTCTTCTAGAGAGGCAAGCGGCTTCTAATTTTGGATCATAACTGCTTGGTCTATCTACTGTTGGTATTTGCCTGAACATTATTCCAGCCCCTATATCTGTTATTAATAGGTTGTAGCCAGATATTTCACTTACTTTGTATTGATCTCCCTTTAGGAAGGTTCTTTTTGCGACACCAATTTGTTCTTTATTCAAAGGTATTACACCATTTATTTTTGCTTTTTTACCATCAGCATTAACAATAAAGGGCAGTTTTCCTTCTTCAAAACGTACTTCTCCAAAACCTTTCTTAAGGCTGAATAATACAAGACTTTTTATTGATTCCCCAAACCCCATACCAAGAGCAAGTCTAGCACTGGTGACGATTTTTGGCAATCAACAAATCTTTAAGTTGACCTCAAAGTTGGGCTTAACTATAAGTTATTTCTGCTATGAAGGAAAAACTGCTAATTCACGCCTGTTGTGGTCCTTGTTCTGCAAACCCTTTCAGTGAACTTGGAAAGGATTTTGAATTACTTGGGTTTTTCTCTAATTCCAATATTCAGCCTCTAGAAGAATATGAAAAAAGGCTGGATAGTTTTAGAAAGATCTGTGCAGTACTTAAAGTTGACCACGTTGTTGATATATATGACCCTAATGATTGGAATGATACTATTAAAGGGTTGGAGCAGGAGCCTGAAAGGGGTGAAAGGTGTAAAAGATGCTTTGAATACAGGCTTAGAAGGAGCTTTGAATTTGCCAAAAACAAGAAGATAAAATATATTAGCACAACATTAACGGTGGCTCCTTATAAGGATTCCAAAACGGTGCTTGGCTTGGGTGAATCTCTTTCAAAGGAATATGGTGTTTCTTTTTTGGGGATAGATCTTAAAAAGAATGACGGTTTTAAGAAGACCATGGAGCTTTCAAAAAAACATGGCTTGTATATGCAAAACTACTGTGGTTGTATATATAGCCTAAAGAGCAGGGAGGTAAAGAAATGAGATCTTTTATTGTCGTCTTTATTGGCATGCTTCCTTGTTTGATATTTGGTCAAACTCAAGAGGTTCCAAGTCCAGAGGATCTGGGTAAAACAATAGATAGTTCAATTTCTTCGGCTGAACCTGTAAAGAAAATTGAAACCAAAAAAAAGGTAATTAAAAAGAAAAAAACTAAAAAGAAGAAAATCAAAAAGAAAATAAAAAATAAAAAAATAAATAATAATAAAACTACGGGGGCAGTAAAATGAAACACAGAAGTCTTGTTTGTGACTACGATTTTAACAAAGAAGAGATTATTAAGATCTTTGAAACAGCTAAAAGAGTTAAGGCAGAGGTAAAGAGCGGAAAATTAGTTCCATATCTTGCTGGAAAGACCATGGGAATGATATTCGAAAAATCTTCTACAAGAACAAGAGTATCTTTTGAGGTAGGAATGCTTCAACTTGGTGGTTCTGCATTATTCCTTTCATCAAAAGATATACAACTTGGTAGAGGAGAAACAATACAGGATACTGCAAGAGTACTTTCTCGTTATTTGGATATTATAATGGCTCGTACTTTTGAACATTCAAAAGTAGAGGATCTTGCTAAATATGGTGATATCCCCGTCATAAATGGTCTTACAGATCTTTTGCATCCATGTCAGGCGTTAACGGATTATTATACTGCTTATGAAAAAGGCAAAAAACTAGAAGGCATGAAATTTACCTATGTGGGCGACGGGAACAACATGGCTCACTCACTACTACTTACAGGTGCTATTCTTGGTTGTCATGTCTGTGTGGCTTCTCCTACTAGTATGACGGTAAATTCAGATATAGTTAAAAAGGCACAACAACTTGCGGCAACATCCGGAGGTAGTGTTCTTGTTACTACAGATGCTAAAGAAGCATGCAAGGATGCAGATGTAGTTTATACGGACGTTTGGGCTTCTATGGGACAAGAGGCTGAGTTCAAGGAAAAAGAAAAAGTACTAAGACCATATCAGGTGAACAAGGAACTTTTTACATTAGCAAAAAAGGACGCCTTCTTTATGCATTGCTTGCCAGCACATAGGGGAGAAGAAGTGACCGTAGATATAATAGATGGTCCTAATTCTGTAATATTCGACGAGGCAGAGAACAGATTACACGTGCAGAAAGCGATAGTATTGTTCTTGATGGGCAAGTAATAATATGAACCAAGGCATACATCCAATAGTAGAAAGAATAGCCAGTGGTGTAGGTATACCTTTTAACAAGGTTAATTCCGTCCTAGACCTATCATCAAACGGTGCAACAGTAGCGTTCATAGCAAGATATAGAAAAGAGGCTACTGGTGGTTTAGACGAGGTAGATGTAAGGACCATACTGTTGGAGCGTGACAGGATACTAGACATACTCGATAGGCAACAGACCATAATCAAGGCAATAGAGGAACAAAAAAAGTTAACTCCAGAGTTAAGGACAAAGATACTTTCAACATATAATAAGTTAGAGTTAGAAGATATTTACGCTCCTTATAAGAAAAAGAAGAAAACCAAGGCAGACATTGCAAGAGAACTTGGACTTGATGCTTTTGCAGATACTATAATGAACCAAAGAATAGAAGAGGGTGAAGTATTAAAATTTGCAAGAGCCTATTTAGATCCACTAAAAAAACTTACGGATCCTGAACAAGTAGTAGAGCATACGTTAAATATAGTTGTGGAACATATTGCCCATAATGTTGAATTAAAAAAACAACTAAGAACACACACCTTTAATCATGGCTCTATATATTCCAAGAAAGCTCCAAGGTTTAAAGATGAGCATTCAAAGTTCGATACTTATTTTGATTATAAAGAGCCTATAAAGAACTTAACTAACCCAAAAAATTCTCACAGAGTGCTTGCAGTGCAAAGGGGCTTTAATGAAAAAGTCCTTTCTATAGGTGTTAGTACAATGCCAGAACCTTGCATAGATATTATAAAGTCTATCTATGTTAAGAATACAAAATGTATTTTCGCTGAACTTATATTAAAGGCAGTAGAGACGGCTTATAAAGATTATCTTGCTCCTTCAATAGAAACAGATATTTTTGGTGAGTTAAAAGAACTTGCAGATAAAGCGGCGATAAAAGTTTTCTCAAATAACGTTAGAGACCTATTGTTACAATCACCACTTGGTGAAAAGATAATTTTGGGCATGGACCCCGGTTTTAGGACTGGCTGCAAACTTACTGTTATAGGTCGCTGTGGTGAACTTCTTGAATATGCAACCATCTATCCTGTAGAGCCTCACAACAAGGTAGAAGAATCTGCCGCAGTGGTAAAAGACCTCTGTTTGAAACATAATGTAGAGGCTATATCAATAGGTAATGGTACGGCTTCAAGAGAAACAGAAAAATTTGTAATGGATCTTCTTAAGAAAGAAGGACTTTCTGACAAAATTATTTGCGTTATAGTTAATGAAGCTGGTGCTTCTGTATATAGTGCTTCAGATGTAGCAAGAGAAGAACTCCCGGGTATAGATATTACATTCAGAGGAGCTGTAAGTATTGCTCGTAGATTACAGGACCCATTGGCAGAACTTGTAAAGATAGATCCAAAATCAATAGGTGTTGGTCAGTATCAACATGATGTTGATCAAAAATATCTAAAAGAAAGTCTAGAGGCTGTAGTAGAGGACTGTGTTAACTACGTCGGAGTAGATCTGAATACTGCAAGTCCACATCTTTTAGCCTATGTTTCTGGACTAGGTGCAGGTATTGCACGGTCTATGGTCGAATATAGAACTAGCAATGGTAAGTTCAATAATAGAAAAGAACTTTTGAAGGTATCCAAACTAGGAGAAAAAATATTTGAACAATGTGCTGGGTTCTTAAGGATACGTGATGGAGAGAATCCTTTAGATAATACCGGAGTTCACCCAGAGAAATATGAAATAATAGGTGCTGTGTGTGAACGTGCAAGTGTTCCTTTGACTTCTGTACTTGGTAACAAAGAAGAAGTACTTAAACTTTTTAACGACCCACAAGTTGTTGGTGAGTTGGGTGAGTACACTGTAAAAGATGTAATAGAGGAATTAAAAAAACCGGGCCGTGATCCAAGAAGCATTTTTAAGAAAGTAGAATTTCATGAAGGTATAAACAGCATAGAGGATCTTAAAGCAGGGATGATAGTTAATGGTGTGGTAAGCAATATAACTAATTTTGGTGTGTTCGTTGATATAGGTGTTCACGTAGATGGTTTGGTACACATATCAGAACTATCAGATAAAGGACCTGTTAGGGATCCAAGGGATGTAGTATCTTTGGGTTCTGAACTTAAAGTAAAAGTAATGGAAGTTGATACTACAAAAAAACAAATTTCCCTTTCATTGAAACAGGCAGTTCATCAAATAAAAGAAGAAACAAAAGAAAGAACTAAGGTAAAAAATGACGCCTATCAAAAAATGTTCGACGAAAAAATATATGACAACACCCCAAGGCCAAAACATCAGGGTTCACGACCTCAACAGGACAGGTATCAAAACAGCAGGCCTTCTAACTCAAGGAAAGAGCCTCCAGCCCCAAGGGTTAATCCTAATTCTCCATTCGCCAAGCTGATGGACATAAGGAATAAGGTCACGAAGAAGTAGCTATTTTTTTATTATACTTTTTATTCCGTTTGAATATTTGACTATTACTATTTCAGGTAATTTTATTTTTATGTTGTTTTGTAATCTATTTATACCCATCTTGTTTTTGTCTATCAGCTTTCTATCCACAGATAATATTCCCATGTTAATGAATGAATCTATAACCTTATCGCTAATTCTTTTATCTTTATTAACACCAGAAGTCTCACATAATACTCCTAACAATATAGTTAGGCATTCATATTCTGTATTGTTGTTTGAATTTTCCAATAAGTAGTCGTATAGACCACCTTTGTAATTACCAAGAGTATCTTTTTCTCCGAACAGTATTGATTTTGTTTGTGTGTCTATTACTCCGTTATTATCTATTATAGCTCTCATTAATTCATTAATTTTTAGTTCTGGTTCCATTATTTCTATAGATTTATATCCAGATTCCAACAATCTATAGCTTAGAAGTTTTTTTATGCTTGTTGTATTATTTTTATTCTCTTTTTTATCTAACAAAGTTATTAAACCAGATGGAAAATACTCAGTGCCTAAAACAAGGTTGGCCTCTTCTTCTGTTAGTTTACTCTCACCTAGCAGCAAGCTGTTTATTACTTCTTTCTCCATTTCATCAAAGTTATCAACGACTCCCAAATATCCTATCATCTCATTTTCTATTATTTTTTTAGTAAAATTATCTATGAATAAATTAATTCTATTATCTATTAGCAGGTTCTTCTTAAAGAAAGTTTTATTAGAAGTATATGTCTCATAAATGAAAGAAAAAAGAGCCTTTTCTTTGCTTAGTTCAGTTATTCCTGTGCTCTGTTTTTTTGTAAAAAAGGTTTCATATATTTCAGCAATATCTTTTTTAGTGTTAACATCAAAAAAGAGATTTTCTGTGTTGTGTTCAAAAATCTCATAAACAAGGTCTTTGTCGGACCCTATTTCTCCTAACTTCAATTGAGGATTATCGTTTTCATATATGTATTTATTTAGTATTCCTTCTCTTATTTCTGTAAAAAATATTGCTTTCCTAAAATTGTGATCATTTGTAGCCATCTCTGTAAAATAAGGTTCTTTGACTGTTTCAATGAATAACTTTTCTATAATCTGTTGTTGTGAATAATCAAGATCATAAAAGAGAACACTATTACCTTTAAAGTTGTATGTTTTATTTGTTATGTTTCTAAATTCTTGAAAAAAACGACCACTTTCCCCAATCGTGTTAGAAAAATTAAATAGGTCAACCATTAGTTTATTATTGCTATTAATGAAACGCATTTTATTTTCAAAAAAGGCCCTAATATTAAAAGTGTTGCTTATATCCTTTTCTGGAAGATCTTTTATGTTAAATTCTATGTTTTCTGTGTTTTCTGGGGCTTTAATATATAAATATATATTTTCTCTAGGTGCTGTATTTCTTATATTGTCACTGTTGTTGTAGCTTGTTCCCCAACCTAAAACACCTTTTATCCCGTTTTTCATAATAAAACTTACAGAAAAGGGAATATATCTTCTGTTTTCAAAAATATAGTCCCTGTTTAATAAAGTTTTAATAACAATAGCTCTCTTGTTATCTATGTTTTTATCGTTATTTAGTTCATAATTATCAAATTCTCTACGTGCAAGAACGTAAGGATCTATTTGAGCATAA
>CAYPMK010000028.1:0-17787 GCA_964411885.1 uncultured Bdellovibrionales bacterium | reverse complement strand
GTTTTAATATAGATGATACTTCGTGAACACTTATAGACCTATTCAATTCTTTTGAAACAGATGTCATTTTTACACCACTTAGTCCACACGGCACTATCAAATTAAAGCCTTCAAGTGTGTTACAAATATTAAGGGCTATCCCATGCATGCTAACTCTTCCTGTAAGGTCAAAACCAACTGAACATATTTTTCTGTCCTCTACCCAAAGTCCGGGCTTTTTATCATCAAAATTAGCTTTAACACCAACCTCTAAAAGAGAACTTATAACTGCCCTCATTATTCCATCTACAAATTCCCTTACAGCTTTTGGTTTTAAAGGTAGCACAAAATATACCACTAGTTGACCCGGCTCATGAACTGTTACGTCGCCACCACGAGAGACTTTTCTTACATCATAACCTTTAGTAGCAAGATATTTTTCTGGGATAAGGATGTTAGATTCTATGGCATTCTTTCCTAGTGTTATTACCGCAGGATTATGCTCTAAAAAGAATATAGTCCCACTACTCTCTCCGTTCTTTACACGTTCTCTTTCTTCCAACTGTAGTTTTTCTGCAGTATCGTAATTTATTTTACCAAGTTCTTTTATTAGATGTTTCATATCCTAAACTCTATCATTTCCTGTTTAGTTTGTATAAGCTCATAGTCTATATCGTTAAAGCATTTTGAGACTAATGAACTTTCTATTGCATTAACACTGGAACGACGTTCTCCCTCCATCACTAAAAGGCCTCTTGCATGATATCTATCAACGACGTTGTACAACCCTGCTATTTGATTACCAAGCATACATTTTCTTAATTTTGAATAAGTACTAGGTGTTCTTACACCCTTTATATAGACCTTGAAATTAGTAGAGTTCCTTTTGTCCCATTTTTTTGACAACTGATATATTAAGCTTTCCGATACTATTTTACACGCTCTTGCCCTACTTACAGTTCTTGCTTCGTCTTCTTTTTCTGCAGTCCACTTTTCTGTGGTTCTTTTTGCAGCCAGTATTTTAGAGGTTTGTACAGACATCATTTGTACAGAAAGAGTAGTTTCACAAGTATGCTTGCTTGCATTATTCTCTCTTTTACAAACTGTCCAAACATAGCCAGAAGCAACCATAGCTGCACCAAAGATCTTGCCAAGTTCAGAGAGCTCGTTAAGTTTCATTTCCATGTATCTATAAGAATCTGGTACCCTAGCAGAAAGTTCTGTTTCAAAAGGATCTATAAGGATAAAATTACTGTTTGATAAATATGATGCAAGGGCCTTTTCTATGTCAGAAAAATTCTTTTTTGGCTCGAATTTCCCTACAGTTCCCCACCAAAAAGTCCCCTCTCCCTCTGAAGAATTCCTTTCTACGATCAGTGGAAGTACTTTTTGAGTTTGTTCAGTCATTAAAACTATCCCATTCTCTGTTAAATAACCCTTAAGATCATTTTCATTAACTACGGCCTCTACATTAACTACGTATGAATTGATATCAGGGTCAAAGCCCTCTGAAACTATTCTTGTGCTACTTATGAAAGAATCTGCCTCAGAATACACCTTGTTCAATCTAAATTCATTATTGCTTATATTTTCCTCTCCATAAAGGTTGGAAAGTAGATTTCTTATGCATGAAACACTTGAATTATTAATGGCTGTTTGTCTTGCTAATTCCTGACTTGTCTCTATAAGTCCAACACCATTACATATAACATTAACTGCAAAAATTTCGGTAGAAATAATAAGAGCTGAGCACAACATCAAAAATCTATATGCCACTTTGCCCTCGCATCCTTTTTGTGTTCTTTTCGTATATTGTCGTATATCTTTTTACCTGTAGCGATCTTGATCTTCCCAAGCTCAAATTCTACAGCCCCTTCATTAGGGAATACAAGCTCCATACTAACACTTACATTGCCAGTTCCAGCCTCTAATTTCTTAGACAATTCGTTTATATCATCCTTAGAAAGATTGGTTCCGTTAAACTTAAGACTAAGTCTAAAATCCTTATCTTCTATTTCTTTTATGTTCTCTAATATTAATTTGTTCTTTCCGGCGTTATCAGACACCCTGCATTTACATATAACTGGTTTTTCATTAAAACTACCTTTTCTCTTCATTTCTTCATATACGCTGGAGTATGCTACAAGTTCTATGCTACCTGTTTTGTCCTGTAAGGAAAAAATAGCAAAAACGCCTCTTTCTCCTGCTATTTCCCTCTGCAAAGTAATAATACCAGCAGCTATCAAAGAGTTGTCTGATGGCATTTGCTGAATAGAAAAGATCTCTGGTACACAAGAAGCCCTTAAAAGTTCTTCGTATACTTCCATCGGATGACTAGATACATAAAAACCCACTATCTCTTTTTCGTAAGACAAGAGTTCTGCTTTTGTCCAAGTACTTCTGTTCTTGTCTAGTATGTCAGAGTCATTTTTACCAGTTTTTGTAGCATCGCCAAAAAGGTTGAATTGTCCACTCTCTTTTTCTTTTCTTGCGTGTTCAGCCTCATCCATAAACTTATCTATATTAGAATATAAAAGTCCTCTTTCTATACCAAAACAGTCAAAAGCCCCTGCTTTCACTAAGCACTCTATTGTCTTTTTGTTAACCTTTCTTGTATCTACTCTAAAACAAAAATCAAAAAAACTTTTGAAAAGACCATTGGTACCTCTTTCTTCCATTATTGCAGAAATAGAGGCTGAACCCACATTCTTTATACCCCCGAAACCGAACCTTATGGCCTTGCCCCTTGGCTCGAATAAAAGAACACTCTCGTTCACATCTGGTGGCAATAATTTTATACCGTGTGCTAACGCATCACTTATGTAGAGTTCAGAGGAGTCAAAATCTTTGTTCATTTTGGATGTTAACAGTGATGATAAAAATTCTACAGAATAATAATATTTAAGATAGGCGGTAACGTAGGCGTTAAAAGCATAAACTGCGGCGTGTGCTTTGTTAAAACCATAACCAGCGAATTTTGCCATAAGTTCAAAAAGTTCATCTGCTCTTTTAAGGTCATGCCCGTTTTTTTGTGCACCATCAAGAAAGCGAGCCTTTTGTTCTTCCATTTCTTTTGCTTTCTTTTTACCCATAGCCCTTCTTAAAAGGTCTGCTTCTCCCATAGTATAACCAGCCAAGGTAGAAGCTATTCGCTGAACTTGCTCCTGATAAACTATGATGCCGTAGGTTTCTTTTAATATCGATTCTAATTCCTTGAATGGATATTCTATTTCCTCTCTTCCGTGTTTTCTGTTTATGAACTGATCCACCATTCCACCCTCGAGTGGTCCGGGCCTGTAAAGAGCGTTAACCGCTATTATATCCTCAAAACAGTCTGGTTTAAGGTTCCTTAGTAGTTTTTGCATTCCGGGAGATTCAAGCTGGAAAACACCTATGGTGTCCCCATGGGAAAGCATTTGAAATATGTTGGGATCATCTAATGGCATTTTTTCTATATCAAAATCAGGATCTTTAAACCTTTTTATATATTGAACAGCATCATCAATTATAGTAAGTGTTTCTATCGCTAAAAGGTCGAATTTAACAAGCCCTACTTCTTCTACATCCTTCATGTCAAACTGAGTTGCTATAACATCATCTGCTGGGATCAACGGGACTATATCTAATACGGGAATACTAGATATGATAACACCACCTGCATGCACGCCGTAATTCCTAACAGAGCCTTCTATTGCTGAAGCAAGTTCTACTAATTTAGCTATGCTGGGGTCTTCGTTGACTAATCTTTTTAATGCAGGTTCTTTTTCTACAGCATCCCTAAGGTTTTCTCCCTTATCATAATCAAGAAGCGGCACAAGATTTGAAACATCTTGTGCTTTTTGTACAGGGTAGCCAAGCACTCTTCCAATGTCTTTAATAGCACTCTTTGCTTTAAGAAAACCAAAAGTTGCTATTCTTGTAACATAATCCTGTCCATAGCGACCAACAAGGTAGTTATAAACGTCCTCTCTTTTCCTGCTACAAAAATCTATATCAAAATCAGGCAAACTAACTCTTTCAGGATTAAGGAAACGTTCAAAAATAAGATCATACTTTATTGGGTCAAGATTGGTTATTCCAAGACAATATGCCACCAAAGAGGCTGCCCCAGAACCTCTCCCCGGACCAACAGGGACATTATTCTGTCTTGCCCAAGCTATAAAGTCAGCGACTATAAGGTAGTAACTTGAATAGCCCATCTTTTGTATGATATCTAATTCGTGTTTTAATCTGTCTTGATACTCTACTTGTTTTTCTGCTGGGATATTCTTTTTTTCCAATCCCTTTTGAGCTTCTTTTTCTATTGTACTTGCGCTTTCATCCTCTGTCTTACCCATCACAGGCAAATAGTGGATACCTGTCTTAAAAGAGAATTCACATTGGTCGGCTATTTTTAGAGTATTCGATATTGCCTGAGGATATTCCTTAAAAAAGCCCTGCATCATTTCATCTGCAGTTTTTACATAAAACTCGTTAGTGGACATTTTCATTCTGTTTGGGTCATCAAGCGTCTTTTTTGTAGAAACACAAACAAGAACGTCCTGAACAAAGGCGTCCTTTTTATTTATGTAATGGCAATCGTTGGTTGCCACCAAAGGAATATCAAGCTCCATGCTTATTTGAACTATCTTTTCATTAACTAGGTATTGTTCGTCTATTCCGTTATCCTGCAATTCAAGATAGAATCTTCCATCAAAAACATCTTTGTACCATTTTGCTGTTTTCTTTGCTTCTTCTTCTCTCCCCTCAAGTATTAAAGACGCTATTTCACCCTTAAGACAGGCAGAAAGTGCTATCAATCCTTTAGAATGCTTTTCTAAAAGCTCCCTGTCCATTCTTGGTTTATAATAAAACCCTTCTGTGTAGGCGTGGGTAACAAGTCTGGAAAGATTTTTGTAACCCTCTTTATCCTGACATAAAAGTACAAGATGGTTTGAATCTGCTACTCTTTCAAATCTTGAACCCTTTGTTGTATAGCATTCACAACCTATTATTGGTTTTATGCCATTATGCTTCATCTCTTTATAGAACTTAACTACACCGAACATTGCACCATGATCTGTAATGGCACATTTTTTCATGTCAGTTTCTTTAAGATAGCGAGCTAACTCTTTTATGTTTATTGCACCATCTAAGAGCGAATAGTTAGTATGAAGGTGTAAGTGTACGAACCTAGACATCCTTTAATTCCTTTTTGGAGCTTACATAGATAGTGTACATTTGTATCATATATGAATGGGCAGAATTAATAGCTATCACAAAACCCGCTGTACCGTCCATCCAACCACTTTTTATTATGTAATTCTCAAAGAACTTTGAAATGGTCTTAATAACTATTAACAAAGGGTTTCTTATCCTTACACCCTCTTTTAATTTTTTTTCTGCCAAAAGTTTTGCATATCTAAAATTTGAGTCTACCTGATCTTTTATACTATCGAACGGAGTATGATACATAATACCATAAAGTTTAGAGGGTGTTTCTTTTACTTTTAAAGTTTCATGAATGGTCTCACTTTCGTTCCATTCTGCATAAGTCTTTCTGTAAAAACGTGTTTGCCAATCTGGGTACCAACCACCATGTTTTATCCAACGACCAAGAAAACGGCTCATTCTTTTTATTTTGAAGATATTTCTTCCCCAACCATCATTATCTATAACAAGCTTTATTTCGTCTTGAAGATCTTCACTCAGCCACTCATCAGCATCTAAAGACAAAACCCATTCACAAGAAGCAAGTTGTGCCGCGAATTTCTTTTGGGCACCAAAGCTTTTCCACTCGTTGTATACGAATTTTGCTCCAAGGGTTTCTGCTACTTGCTTAGTCTTATCTTTACTACCAGAGTCAACAACGATCACTTCTTTTGCAAAAGGTACAGACCTTATACACCTTTCTATATTATGTTCTTCATCCAACGTTATTATGACTAGTGAAAGATTTCCCATTATTTACTCCCCAAATGGTAATAAGGACTCTGGGTCCTGTTTTAATGAATACTCTGGATAAGTTTCATTAAGAGTTTTGCCCTCAATAACTTCTGCATAAAGCTTTAGATAACTTTTTGCCATATCTTTGCTATTGAACTTTGACTCAGCATAAACTCTTATCCTTTCTGCGTCAAAAACATTTTGTTCTTTTGATACAGCCTCTAATAATTCAGAATAGTTTCTACATATAATGCCTGTGTCTTTGTTTATCAATTCCGGTAAGCTTCCATAGTTAGATCCAAGCACTGGTAAGCCTTGAGTATATGCTTCAATTATTGCTATACCAAATGGCTCGTGCCACCTTACAGGAAAAAGTAGTGCGTCACTAGAACGTAAGATTTCCATTTTTTTATTATTATCTATAAATCCCAAAGACCTAATATACTTTGAAAAACTATATGTCCTACCTCCTGCAACAGTAAGTTTCTTTTTTGCTGTTTTACAGGCCCTTATACAATCCTTAAGGTTTTTTACAGACCAACTTGCCTTTGCCAGAAAACAAAAATTCTGCCAGCTTTTATTATTGTTTGATTTAGGTTGGAATGGATATTCACTAAAATCTATACCGTTATAAACGTAACAAGTTGCATTGTGATTGGCGGCATGTTTCTTGGATAAAAAAACCGTATTCTTTTGAAAACGTTCCTTTAACTTTCCATTTCCATGTATGGTCAAGATCGCAGGATGCTCTTTAACAGCTTCTATATCACTCATAAGTGTTAAGTGAACTATATCTGTGTTTTTGGGTATTAAATTTTGCCAATTATTAGTTCTTGTATCGGGAATAAGTTTTGCGCCTATCGGTCTTAGATCAGATTTTGGATCACCTATTAAAGAAACATTGTGGCCTAGCTTTACAAGTTCCTTCATTAACCACCAAAGTATTCTTTCTGTACCCCCATAGGTTTTAACCGGCAAGCATTCCTTATGGCGAAAAACAATGTTCATCACCAAAATCTACTTCGACAAAGCTTTTAAATCAATAAAAAAATGGTTTTATTATTGAGGACAATTTATATCGTTATCCAATAATAGTTGAACAAGTGTAGTTGTTGCTTCACTACTTTTTTGACATTCAATATCTGTACAATCTAATTTAGTATCTTCATTACAATCCATTTCACAAAGCTCGTCGCTACAAATAATAGATCCATTTTGATCTACGAACATCCCATCCCCAGTGGCACCGTTCATGAGATTACTTTCCATGTCTTTTTGCAGGTCCTTTGCCACAAGATTATCAGGAGCGCGTTCTGTAGTAAGTTCACACCCAACGATAAACAAGAACATGAACAAGAAAGTTATAGTTAGTTTCATAAGAAACCTCCAGCTACTTACATTATTCATTATACAATATTATTTACTTATTGTCAATAAAATAAAATTAAATATATCTTTTTAGTATCTCTTCTAGTTTTTGAGTATTTTTTAGCTCACTAAGTGGAAGACGTACCGAGCCATCTCCATAACCCATCTTTTTCATTATATATTTTACTGGCCCCGGGTTACTTTCAATAAAGTTTATCTTCATCATATCAAGCATTTTATAATGGAGTTCCATTGATTTTTTAAACTCGCCATTAGCAGCAAGATCAACTATGTTTTTTAACTCCTTTGGAAATTCGTTTGAAATGACAGATATAACACCATGATAACCTATGCTCATAAAAGGTAAGGTAAAAGCATCATCACCAGATAGAAAAGTAAAATCATTCCTTTTTGAATGAACCTTTTGATAAAGTTCCATTGCAAAATTAAGATCCCCAGAGGCTTCTTTTATAGCACAAATATTTTTGTGTTTAGAAGCCAGTTCAACAACTGTATCACTTAAGATCCAGCCTCCAGTCCTGCCCGGGATGTTGTACAATATTATCGCTGTATCTTTTGCCGCTTTAGAGACTTCTGCATAATGTTTTAATAGCCCTTCTTGTGTTGGTTTGTTGTAATAAGGACTGGCCACAAGATATCCGTCTAATTTTAGTGAATTAAGTTTTTCTATTTTCTCACAAAGTACAGCAGTATTATTTCCACCTGCACCAGCAACAACAGGTTTTCCAGAACTGTGAGCCTTACAAAAGCTCAAAAGTTCTATTAATTCTTGTTCGCTGAGGGAAGTCCCTTCCCCTGTGGTTCCAGCTGCAACAAAATAATCAACGCCACCTTTTATTTGTTGGTCAAGCAGCCTTTCCATGACGTTGTAATCTATTTCTTTGCCATTTTTAAAAGGTGTTATGAGTGCAGTTCCCAATCCTTTGAATTTCATGAATTACCTCCACCAATAAGTTCAGCTAGCTCAAGGTCTGCAGGCACCATTTTATAGTTCTTTAAGTCACTAGGCTCAACCCACACAGCAGCCATGTGTTCAAGAGTCCTTAACTGGCCACCTTTTATGCTTGCCCTGTATGCCGTAAAATTTATGGTACCAAAATCATAATTATATGCCCATGAATGAACTTTTTCCTCTACATTTATATCAAGTTCAAGTTCTTCTTTTATTTCTCTTTTAAGTGCATTTTTGGGATCCTCACCGAGTTCTATCTTCCCACCCGGAAATTCCCAAAACCCTTCAAAATGCATTCCGCTACCACGCTGTGCTATCAATATCTTTCCGTTATTAGAACTTATCACACCTGCTACTACTTTAAGCATCCTGTAAAACCTCTTTAGCCTTGTCCCAAAATTTATCCTGCTCTTCTAGAGTATAGTCAGAAAGTTTTTTACCCTCTTTTTCTGCTAGTTTTTCCATGAATTTAAAGCGATTTCTGAATCTTATAAGGCAGTCCCTATGCACTTCTTCTGGATCCATTTCAAGATGCCGAGAAAGATTACATACAGCGAATAACAGATCACCTAGTTCGTGTTTTATCTCTTCTTTTTTATCTCTAGAGATAGATATTTTTAATTCTTCTAATTCCTCATCTATTTTATCCATTACTTCTTTAACGCCCGGCCAATCAAAACCTACCCTTGAGGCTTTTTCTGTAAGCCTAACAGCCTGTAGTGTTGCTGGCATAGCCGTTGGCACACCATCTACTGCAGATCTTTTCTGTTCACCCTCTTTCTTTTTCTTCTCATTTATCTTTATTGCTTCCCACTGTACCTCTACCTGTTGAGAGGTGATCCCTGCTGCTTTGTCAAAAACATGAGGATGTCTGCGTATTAGTTTATTACTTATACCATCTATAACATCTTGTAGTTTAAAAGATCCATTTTCTTCTGCCACTTGTGCATGAAAGATAACTTGAAGCAAAAGGTCCCCAAGCTCTTCTTTTAGATGTTCATAGTCTTTGTTTTCTACAGCCTCTATTACTTCGTAAGCCTCTTCTATCAAAAAACGTTTTAAAGTATCATGGTCCTGTTCTCTATCCCATGGACAACCATCTGGTTGTCTTAATCTAGCCATTATATCTACCAACTTTTGAATATCAGTTTTCATTATTGGTTTCTTCTTGTTTTTTTGGCCTTAAGACAGGAAAAAGTATGACATCTCTTATAGAGGCTGAATTAGTAAGTAGCATCACAAGCCTGTCAACTCCTATACCTAATCCTGCTGCTGGAGGCATTCCATGTTCCAGTGCAGTTATAAAATCATCATCAAAGTGATGAGCTTCTTCATCTCCCTTTTCTTTTTTCTTTAACTGATCCATAAAACGACCTTTTTGATCTATAGGGTCGTTAAGTTCTGTAAAAGCGTTGGCAACTTCTTTGCCACAAATAAATAACTCAAATCTTTCTGTAAGTTCTGGTTTATCGTCAAAACGTCTTGCCAGCGGAGATATCTCTACAGGATAGTGTGTTATGTATGTAGGATTAACTATTTTTGGTTGAACTTCTTCATCAAAAACAAGCATTAATAATTCGCCCAAGCTAGCATCAGGATTTTTTGCCAATTCTCCATAATGTTTTGATTTAATGTATTTATAGAGTTCTTTTTGTGAGGATAATATCTGTTCACTAATGTTTGGGCAAAATTTGTTAACACTCTCATGCACTGTCATTTTGGCCCAAGGTCGTTTAAAACTAACCTCGTGTTCTTGATATGTAATTGTATCGGACTGGTAAAAATGCTGCACCATATTACTAACAAGCTCTTCTACCAATTCTATGTGGTATTCATAGGTAGCATAAGCAACGTAAACTTCCATCATCGTGAATTCAGGATTATGGAAAGTTGAAATACCCTCGTTCCTGAAGTTCCTGTTAAGTTCGAAAACTTTTTGGAAGCCACCCACCAAGAGCCTCTTTAAATAAAGTTCTGGAGCTATCCTCATGTAAAGGTCCACCCCAAGTGCATTGTGGTGAGTAACGAACGGTTTTGCTGTAGCTCCACCGGGGATAGGATGCATCATCGGTGTTTCTACTTCAAGAAAACCCTTTTCATTTAAGAAACTCCTTATGTAATTGACCATAAGACTTCTTTTCTTAAAAACTTCTCTAGATTCAGGATTAACAACCATGTCCAAATATCTTTGTCTGTACCTTGCTTCTACGTCGGTAAGTCCGTGAAATTTTTCTGGTAGTGGTCTTAATGATTTTGACATTAACACTAATTTTTGTGCTTTTATTGCCAAGTCCCCTGTTCGTGTTTTAAAACAAGAACCTTCTACACCTATAAAATCACCTATATCCAAATGTTTATATAAAAAGAATTCCTGCTCGCTAAGTTCTTGTTTGGATACAAAAGTTTGGAATCTTCCTTCTTGATCAGCTAAAAGGACAAAACCACCCTTTCCAAAGTCCCTTACCATAAGGACTCTTCCAGCGATCTTATATATCTTTGAATCCTTTTCTATTTGTTCAGCGTTAAGATGAGAAAAACTTTCTATTAACTTAACAGACATAGTGTTTGGTTTAAAATCTGCTCTTGGATAGCCGCTAAAGCCCTGCTCCCTAACCTTTTCAAGCTTTTCCAGCCTAACCTTTCTTTCATCGAATTTTTCGTGTTGTTTTTGCTCCATAAAAACTCCTCTTGCTAGAATTACCAAACTTATTTACACTCTAACAAAAATAATGACAAGGAGTAAGAACTATGGACATTAAGATAAAAATAAAAGATGGGTTTAAACTTGAAGCAGAACTTGAAGGACATATAATAAATAGTGATCAGGCAAAAGAGGCAGGTGGACAAGGTATAGCACCTAATCCTTTTGAGTACTTTTTAGCCTCTACTGGTCTTTGTGTAGCACACTATATTAACGCTTTCTGTAAACAAAGGGATATTGACTCAACAAAGATCGAAGTCCTAGAGAATGTGACAAGAAATAGTGATGGAGAATTAAAGTTCACCTTTAAGATAAAGACCCCCACTGATTTTCCAGAAAAATATAAAGAAGCAGTAATAAAGGCGGCTAGTGGCTGTGCAGTAAAAAAAGCTATACAGGGTTCGCCTATTTTTGAGGTACACGTTGAGTAAAATAGTAGAAATAAAAAGTCCTTCATTTCCAAATGTGCGTTGCTGTGAACACTTGTCTTTTGATCATGAACAGTGTTGGCAGGTACTTTGTGGTGACAGATCACACTGGAGAGCAGGAATATATTCCCCTGCTTTTTCCAGCGAAGATGAAATAACAGAACTCGAAAGACATTCTTGCCCAGAACTGTTTATGTTAATTGATGGCAAGGTTACACTTGTGGTAGAGGAAAACGGCCAAAGAAGAAAACTACAGCTTGAACATGGAAAACCTGTAATGGTAAGCACTTGGCACAACGCATACTGTCCTAATGGAGCCTATACAGGAAAGGCTTTTGTTGTAGAACGTGATGAATTCATTACGGAATATAAAAGTGTAAAAGATTTGACAATGTAGCTCTGTTCAAATCCTTTACAGCACTGTATTTCAAGCCTTAACAACTTTACACCTCGAGTGTAATGTGTTATAAGACTACAGATAATTTTTTAGGAGGTTGAATATGACTATAGTAAAAAAAGATGGAACCGTTACTTTTGAATTTGATCACGATGCCAAGGAAAAAGTATATCTTGCTGGTGATTTTAACCATTGGAACTACCTAAAAACCCCTCTTAAAAAAACTACTAAAGGTAAATGGAGAGTTACAGTAAAGCTAACTCCGGGCGAACATCAGTTCCGTTATGTTTGCAATAATAACTGGTATAACGATAGCACTGCAGATAAATACATCAACAATGGGTATGGCGCAGAAAATTCTGTTGTCGTTGTAGACTAGATGAAAAAAACAATTTTATTTTTAACGTTGTTCTTATCAACTTTTCTTTTCGCTCAAGATACAGATATAAGTATAACGCCATTCATGCATGCAGTAGTTGATAACGATATAAATGCTGTTACAAAATTAATTAATAAGGACAATGTTAATGAACAGAATAGCAAAGGTTTAACCCCACTTATGTACGCTGCTTTGAATAATTACCCAGAAATAGTTCAATTACTGCTTGATAATGGTGCCAAGATAAACATGGTGGATAAAATGGCAGGCTCCACAGCTCTAATATGGGCTTCTACCGCTGATAGTGTAAAAGCAGCAAAGGTTTTGGTTTCTAATAAGGCAGACAAAAATATAAAAGACATCCACGACAAAACAGCCCTTGATTATGCTCGCAGCGATGAAATGTGCAAGCTACTAAGCCCTGGACCAAGAACTTAATACATGGGGGTTAAAGCACATGTTCCTTATAAGCCTGTTTTTAATAACAAACATTTTAATGGCCGACAATGTACAACCCGTTATAAAAAATGAAAAGAACATTGACCTAAGATATAAATTTGGGCCCATAATGGATCAAGGAACTATGGGTTTTTGTTATGCCTTCTCGTTTGCAGATCTTATTTCTTATCACTTAGGCCAAACCAAACTGATAGATACAACAAAAAAAGAGAACATGGTTTCTGCTTTGGGACTTGCCATGCTTTATAACAACGAAGAAAGAGGCATGAATTTTAGAACATATGAACTTTATAAAAGCATGCTAAAGAACCCAAAATTAGAAAGAGAATTAGAACAAAAAAAGAAAAAATTAAAAAATCTTCAAATTAAATATGAAGAAATAGTCCATAAAGCAGAAGAAAAAGATTTAGAATTTATTGATCTAAAAAAGCAGGAAAAAGAGCTGTGTGTTAATAATCATTATAATTATGACTGCATTGGAGTAAGGGAAAAAATGTATGCAAGGAAAGAAATAATACTTGAGCAAATAAAACAACAAATAGATCCAATAACAAAAGAGATCAATCAACTATCAAGAGATATAGCCGCTCTAGAATCAATTAAAGAATTTAAGAACAAAGAATTAAAAGAACAAGAAGGTGGTTGGCCAACAGCATTGTATAATGTAATTCTAGAAAACGGGTTTTGCTTAGAAAAACAGATATCATCAGACAGATACGCAAATATAGAAGCTGATTTTGAAATAAAGACTTTTCCAACAAACATAGCTGGTTTAAATTCATTAGACCATAACGTCTATAGTTCAAAAAATTCCAATATATTTGAAGATGTAAATGCTGCTAAAGAAAGAAAAACAACCCAAAAAGAACTAAATAAAACTACGGAACGAGTTAGCGCAACTTTTAACCTTCCAGAGAAAAAGATTAAAAGGATTATAAGAAAAAGTAAGAGAAAGCCCTCTTTTGACGCCATAGAAACACTTTATAACTCGGCTTGCACTCCACATAAACTTGATGATTTTAGTCTTTCAGGGAAGTGGTCAGACAAATTCAATCTTCAAGAGACTCCTGGCAAAATTGGTGAAAATAACAAGGAGCTGTTAGACATTATTAATTCTGAGCTCAACAAGAATAATCCAGTATATATTTCCTATAATACAAGGCTATTTTTATATCCAAACCCAAATTATTTTGAAGAACAAATAAATTCGCATGCATCTTTAATAGTGGGAAGAAAATATAATTATGCCAATCAACGTTATGAATACATAGTTAGAAACACTTGGGGACCAAAAAGTTGCGACAGAGCATATGAAGCATTTGATCCACTAGTTGCAAAAGACTATGATGATTGTAGAAATACAAACACAATAGAAGGTTCCGTAGATTTTGATAAAATGATGAGCTGCTTAGAAGATAAAAAGAGTAAAGCAATAAGACCTTTTAGTTGTGACTTAGGATATTACATGGTTGAACAAGAGAGTCTTGCAAGATCATTAAATTACATCTTCTACATAACTCCAAAACAAAACACACAACAAAAAATGGATTACCCTACAGGTTCTTAAAACCATTATAAATGGTTATTTTAATTTTTTAGTGTCTATAGTCTTTAACTTTACGTCCTCTAGCGGAATAACATCTATTGTGTCAGGATCTTCTACCGTCCTGTCCTCACTGTCCTTCTCTGAATAAAAATAAAAAGCTTCTTTGGCTCCATACAATACTATTACAGGACCAAAGCCAGTTAAACCAAACATCAAATTTCCCGCTTTTGCTAACTTTGCTACATCAACTTTATCGAGTGTCCCACTAGTTTTAAACCTTAAGGCATCCTCAAAATATTGTGCTCTTAGAGGATATTTACTTTTAAATGCTTTTAACGCATCTTGTCCCATATCGTAAGATATCAGGTAATCTGCAAAGCAATCAGCAAAATCTTCAGCCAGCGCAGACTTATATTTATTGTAACTTCTAGCATAAGCACTATAAAGACCTTTACCCTCTTTTTGCACTATCTTTGCCCACCCTATTGGCGTGTAACCCTTTATAGTAGGACTTAGTAATTTTCCCATACCATGTGCAAACTCATGATAATAAACACTCTTTGAAACATTAGATATTCCCATTTGTGTAGAAAAACGACCGCCATAGTTACCCTGCGTAAGCAGAGTATCAATTAACTTTTCTGAATCATTCATGATCCAATATCTTATTTTTTTAACCTGCTTTACATATTTAATGGGAGACTCCTCAATAAGGTGTTTCATCGATTGAAATACAGCCTCTGTATCTTCAACAAAGTCAGGAATAATAATTTGAATTTCCTTCCCAACATCCTCTACAAAAACTTTATAAATGTGACATGGAACATCTTCTTGCGTCACTATTTTTCCAGGCTTTCCAACAGCTACTGCTTTATATGGTTCTTCTGCTGCGTTTTCATTAAATTCAGCTAAATTAGATTCTCGTTTTAGTTCATCTACGCTGTTTACTTTTTTTCTCCTTACTAGAGATTGCATTTTGCCGTTAGAATCTATGAACGGTTTTTCCTTGTAGTAAGCTTCATAAAGCTCTCTTGAGGTTTTAAATTCTGCTGTCCCACCATCATTCATTTGTATAATTACACTTTTTGACTTCGCTCTTATTATAGAAGGAGCCACCTCCATCAGCTTAACAGTACCAACTTTTTTTATGTTTGTTGCTACAGTTGGACTAATATTAGACGATGGAGCCTCTGTTATTTCATCTGTTATCTTATTGCTTTTTGTTTTATCCACGCTAAGAAGATCTTCTTTAGTGTTTACAGTATTTTTGGTGCTGGAGCTAACACTTGTATTGTTTTCAGATACTGCTGAAACAGTTTTTTTAGGGTTAGTAGCAGTTCCACCACCTGCAATGTTTTCAACTGTTTTGTTTGGATTTTTTGATCTATTTATACTTTCTATTAATAAGTCTTTTTGATTTTGATCTTCAACAGTCGCAAACTTTGCCCTTAAATAAGTTTTTTCTGCATCACTAAGTTTATCGACGTTATTAATCTGTGAAAGACCATCATCTCCTTTGCTAAGAAAGGACAAAACCTCTTCTTCACTTTTTAAATTTTTACTTTTTATTATTGTGTTAGCTTCTTCCATTAATGTCGATAATTTTGCGCCCTGTTTTGCAGCCTTAAGACTAAAAATGGCTCCAGCTCCAAGACCTATGGCAATTCCTCCAACCTCTAAGCCAGCGTTCCATATTTCAGACTTAATTTGTTTTTTTGCCTCTTCCACATCATCATATGTTTTTTGAAGATCCCTAGAACCACTTGCAGCACCTTCTTTAAACACGCTTAAGTCTGTACGCAAGCTACACACGTTGCTTGCAGCATTAACTACCACTAAAGCAGAAACAGCATAACCTGTTATCGTAAGGCCAAGAGGAGCACATGCACCAGTACACATAAGAGCTAGCCCAACTATAGCTGCTCCACCATTTACGACATAATCCTTAGTTGCACTCAGCTGGTCATAAGTTATTTGTGTTGATATAAGGCTAACTGTTACCAAAAACTCTCTAGCACTTGGATTATCCAAAAAAAAGTCCCTGTTGACGTCCTGTCTAAATGCGAAGGGGTACTTTTTTAGATAGTCACGTAGAGTTGTGACTAACTGATTATACTTAGAACCTTTTGTGAGAGAATTTTCATTTCCGTATTTACTTGGCTTTTGGAACTCATCTGTGTTTTTTTTATCATCAACAAGTTCTTTAATAGAAGCCATTACAAGTGTTTTTAATTGTCCGATAGATGTTTTAAGTACCTGTAACCCCCTCGTTCCCTCTATCTTTTTTAATTCTTTATTACCGTTAACATCACCAACATACTCAGAAAAAGCTTCTGTCATAAATAGTTTTCCAAACCTAGTCTCAAAAAAAGCCTTCCTAAGCTCATCCTTTATAATTTTATCTTGATCATAGTCGTATGGACTCCTGTTTCTGTTGTTTGACACATATAAACCAGCACGTTTTATAAAGTCGACTTCAGCTTCAGTAAAATTTTTATAGAATTTTTCTGCATTAGCTTCTGACTTATCGTATTGATTGTATTTTGGAAAATATTTAGCAACTTTGGCTCCTAAAGCTGTTAAATAATTAAAGTAGTCTACTATCTGATTAAATTCAGCCATATCCTGCTCTAAGTCTTTAGTAAAAGAGATATTTGGAGGAGGAAGAACACTCTGGTAATAGAAGTGAGCTGCTTCTTTCAAAATTTCGGGGTCAATTTGTTTACCGTAGTAAGCCGTGTTAAGAGCTGTCAAAAAGTTTTTCAAACAAGTAAGCCTGTCCCCCTTACAAGCAGGTACTGTTCCACTTCTGCTATCGTAGTATTCATACATCGACATCATAGAGGCAAGGGCCATTTTTATAGCTTGTCTATATACTTTATTATAAAGGTCCTTTATTGTTTGAGGTGAATTATTATAGTCCATGTCTTGTAGTTTTTTACCACGCTGAATTAAGTCTTGCTTTGTTGCACCCACAAGACTTTGTGTAGGAGCTGTTACTCCATAAGGTAAAATACTCTTATATATTTCTACTCCTTTTCCAGAAGCCCACCTGTCTTCCAAATAGGAATAACAAGCTGGATTCATTTCACCTATCAACTTAAGTTCGTCAAGTTGTCTGCATATAGAAGGAATTCCTACTTTAGCTGGATCAAACATCATTTTCTCGTCGTAGGCTGCAAAGCCAGGACTACAGTAACTAGCTTTTGTGGTAATACTAACTTCTGTCCCAATCTTTAAAGGAACAGAAAGCCCCGTTAGCTTTTTTGCTTGCTTAACAACGTCTGCATTTACTTTAATAGGAACAGCATCTGTATATACCTTTAGCTCCGCTGGAAATATCTCAGGACTTTTACTAATGTTGCTACTTAGTAATTCTGCTGTCGGTTTTGTTTCAATATTAAAAAGTAATTTATTATCTGAGCTAATAACCTCTTTTGGAACAGAAGCTACATCGTAGTGAAAAAGGCCCTCAACCAATTGATGTTTCATAAATACTGGTACATATCCCTCACGAGTCTCTCTAGTAAAGGGGGTATCATTAACTTTTTTAGGTGTTTGTGCCTGTGCTAAGCCGTAATTATTTGTAGATATAAAAAAGAAAAGAACGATCAAAGAGATAGCTTTTTTCA
>CAYPMK010000027.1:5847-18343 GCA_964411885.1 uncultured Bdellovibrionales bacterium | reverse complement strand
TCGAACCCGCGACGACCGGAACCACAATCCGGTGCTCTACCAACTGAACTACACTCACCACACATTAAATTAACAGAGCCTAAAAATGGTACATCCGACAGGACTCGAACCTGTGACCTACGGATTAGAAATCCGTTGCTCTATCCAGCTGAGCTACGGATGCACACTTAAAAGCAGGCAAGTATATACGATATCTAAGAAAAGCTTTCAATATATTCTTTTTATCTTTTTGCCAGCATTATTAACAGTATCCATATTAACCTGTATGAGCCTTGGCTCGAAAGGCTTTGGGGCCCTTCCAAAACAAACTCCCATGGTTTCATAAAGAGCTATCTCATCAAGGTCCACATGACGTTGAACTATTGCTTGTTTGGATGGCATATAAAATATATCGTGTCCATCTACTCCAACAACAGTAACGCCAGAAACCCCTTTGCTCAACAATGTAATAGCCGCTCCACCAACAGAACGTCCAAAACTAACATCATATGCAGAGGTGTTACCACACCTCACAAGGTGTCCGGGATTAACTTCGCGTATCTCTGGTGTTTCGTACATCCCTTCTACGAACATACCTGTCTCTTTCATAAATTCCTTTATCTGAGGGTCTTTGTGAGCTTTATCCTCTATCATCTTTCTTACATACTTTGCCGCACCACTAAGTTTTTTATGACCAAAAGCATCAACACCAGCAGTATCATCTGTAATCGTGTTCTCTTTACAATCCTTAATACCTTCTGCAACAACTATAAGGTATGTACCAGCTTTAACGTCACTGTGCCTTACCCTGCTCATGAAAACTTTTTTATAGTGTTCATATACAATATCAAAATCAACCGGCACTTCTGGTATCAATATACAATCTGCGTCTGCCGCTATCCCGCCTCTGAAAGCAGTATGTCCTGCATAACGACCAAAAACTTCCATAACTATTGCCCTGTTGTGAGTTCTGCCCGTGGTCTTAAGATCACTAGCAAATCTTGCTATCCTGTTTATTGTTGAATCTCCTCCAACGCTGTATGTTTGAAGATCAAGGTCCATTGTCTTTGGAGCATGTATACACTTTATACCCTGCTCACTAAGATCGACCATTACACTACCTGTGTCATCACCACCACTAATCACAAGAGCGTCTATACCGTGCTTACTTAAGCCTTTTTTTATTCTCGCATATTTATCTGGGTCCTTTATCTTTCCTATCTTAACTCTAGAGTGTCCAGCCTCTGAACCTGCAAGATCTGAGCTAAAATCATCCAATCTTTCTGGTGTAAGTGTTATTAGATCATTTATGTTAACAAGGTTATACAACGACGCATAACCGTTAGGTATGACCTTCATCTCTATTCCCATACTAAAGGCCATCTGTGCCGCTCCTTTAATAACAGCATTCAAACCACCACAATCTCCACCGCTTGTTATAAGCCCTATTCTTTTCATATAAATATGATTCCTCCTGTATAAAAATACTAATCAAACAAGACTAGCTTCGTAACTAGTAGCACTTTTTTTACTTTGCGGGAAGATAAAAACTGTTGTAGACTTCAACTTATAAAGTGAGGGGGTACAAACATGAAGCCAACCTATAAAAGAAGAATTTATTTAATTAACAAGGATTTCCAGATAAGGTTCATAATTTACACGGCGACCATAGCTCTTATAACAATAGCCATATTCTACGGAATGTTGCTATTCTTCTTTGATGAGCTCGTACAACTTGGTCTTAGATCTGGTTTTCCTACCGGACACGTATACTTTAAGTTCATAGCAGATAACAGATACGACATGATGAATGTATACTTTCCTATAGCCGCTATATTCGTCTTCATCTTAATATTCATATCTGGAACTTTCTTCTCTCACAAGATAGCAGGACCTATATACAGAATGAACCTATACTTAAGGTCATTATCACTAGATTCCATAGTGGCTCCTCTATCATTCAGGAAAAAAGATTTTTTCCAAGAACTAGCTACTTCCTACAATAAGAGAATGATGTTCCTAAGGAACCTTGCAACAAAAGAGCCGGACAAACTTATTGAAGTGCTAAAACTTAAAAAAGGAGAATAATGACTCATGGAAAGATTCATCAGCTTTATTGGTCTTTTGGTTTTTATAGGCATAGCGCTTTTATTCAGCAAAAAAGTAAAAGCAATAAAAGCAAGACTTGTAATAACTGGAGTCTTGTTACAGATTGGAATAGGAATCCTTATATTAAAAAGCCAGTTGGCAGAATCTTTCTTCTTATATACGAGCAAAGTCTCTTCTAAAATATTAGCTTTCAGCGTTTCTGGAGCAGAATTCGTTTTTGGGCCTCTTGCTAAATTCGATGTAATGCAACCAGCTTTTGGAAGCGATAACGCCTTCATATTCGCTATATCAGTAAGTACCACTGTTATCTTTATTGGAGCTCTTACCGCTGTTCTGTACCACTACGGAATAATGCAATTCATAATCAACCTAGCTGGAAAAATAATGCAAAAGATAATGGGAACCACTGGGCCTGAATCTGTTTGTTGTGCTGCTAATATTTTTTCTGGAATGACAGAATCTCCTCTCGTAATACGTCCATACTTACATAAATTGACCACATCAGAACTCATGGCAGTACTTACCGGTGGACTAGCAACAATTGCAGGCAGTGTTTTTATAGTTTACGTTAATTTTGGTATAAGTGCAGGCCATCTTCTTTCTGCATCGCTAATGTCTGCACCAGCAGCGTTGGTTATAGCAAAAATTATGGTACCAGAAACTGCCAAGGCACCAGATGTGCATCCTGAAAAATTAAAACTAGGCAACGAATTCAAGGGAGTCAATGTCGTAGATTCTGCATGTAAGGGTGCTGGTGATGGTCTAAAACTTTCTTTGAACATAATGGCTATGTTGGTTGGTATAATAGCATTATTAACACTAGTTAACTATTTACTGATGCAAATGGGTTCATGGGTGAACATAGAAGGACTAACTATGCAAAGGATATTGGGATATATTTTTGCACCATTTGCATGGTTAATGGGCGTTCCTGCAAAAGATATAGTACCTGTTGGACAATTACTTGGTGTAAGGACCGTACTAAATGAATTCGTCGCTTATGTTGATCTTGCCAAAATGAAAGAAGTTCTAGATCCAAGATCTTATTCAATAGCGATATATGCAATATGTGGTTTTGCGAACATAAGCTCTATAGCAATACAAATAGGTGGTCTGTCTATATTGGTCCCAGAAAGAAGGTCTGAGCTCGCTAAATTATCTTTTTACTCTTTAATAGGAGGAACACTAGCTTGTTTCATGACCGCATGTGTAGCAGGAATGTTAATATAACATATTCATACTTATCAAAAAAGTTAAAGGGATTAAAACCAGACATATTAATTATACTCGGTTCTGGACTAAGCAAAGTATTAGCGAATAAAAAACCTATAATCAGTATTCCTTATTCCAAAATACCAAAAATACCAAGAGCTACTGTAAGTGGTCATGATGGAGTATTAGATATAATTAAATATGAGAACAAGATAGTTGCTGTTATGAGAGGACGTTTTCATGTTTACGAGGGTAATTCCCCAGATGATACAGTAAGGTTGTTAAGGGCACTCTATCTTTGTGGAGTAAGAACAGCCATACTCACTAACGCAGCAGGAAGCACCAGTATTAAACATAAACCCGGCGATCTAATAATATTAAAAGACCATATTAATATGACTTCTTTAACTCCTTTGACTCCAAAAGAAGCTGGAGTAATGGCACCACTGTTCACAGATCTTTCTGAGCCTTACTGCCTTAAGTTAAGAACAAAGATAAAGAAAATAGCAAAAAAACTAGGAATAAACACTAAAGAAGGTGTTTATGCATGGATGCATGGACCCCAGTATGAAACAAAATCAGAAGTAAAAATGTTAAAATCTTTAGGTGTTGATGTAGTTGGAATGAGCACAGTTGCTGAAGTTCTTGCCTTAAGACATTTGGACGTTAAACTTGCATGCATATCTACCGTAACAAATTACGGCACTGGTGTAAAAGCTGGTAAAACATTGAGTCACGAAGAAGTAAAACAAATGGGAATTAAAACTTCTGAAAAACTCAACAAAATATTAGATCACTTACTCTGTTCTTCATGAATTTTGGGCAAGAAAAAAATCAATAACATCGCTGGAACTGAAGCAAGAAAACTTATTCCAAAGGTCCATCCATAACCTATCCAGCCAGCTAAAAAACCACTAGCCACTCCAGCGAACATTCCACCAAGATTCATTAGTCCAGAACCTATTGCATAATGAGAAGCTTTGTATTCTGTAACACAAATACGCATTAAGTACGTCATAAGAACAGCAGTACCTAATCCACCAGAGAATTGATCAAAAGCTATCATTCCACAAACAAGCGCTATGTTAGAAGCACCAATACTAACTGGGGTATCTACGCCTGTGTTAAGCAACAAAAACTTTGAAAGGTAAAAAGCAAGCAACATATAAAAAATGTTAGTAATGTTCTGGAGCAATATAAAAGGCCAAATAGTTTTTCTTATACCATATTTATGTATGGCCCAACCACCAAGCATAGCTCCAATTATAGACATTGGTAATGCTATAAAACTAACTATCCAACCATAATGCACTTTAATACCAAGATCGACGAAGAATGGAGATTGCATAGTACTTAACATCCATTCCCCTGTACGTAAAAGAATGATGAAAGCAATAACAACTCCCATGCCTTTTCTGTCAATAAAGGAAAGAAAAGCCTTACTGTAATTTGAATCAGGATTCTTTGTTAGTGCTTTTTTTATTTTAGGACTGAATACAGCAACTAAGATTAAAGACAACAATAAAAGCATACCTATATAATCTGCAAAACCTATTTTCTTTAAGAAGGTATGTTTAAGCTGTATATCAGAATACATCTGTGAATTAGCGAACCATCTTATTCCTATAACTATTAGAGCAATGATCGATATACTAAGGACTCTTTTGAATTTCAAAAGCCCAGAGAACAGTTTTATAAAACTCTTTCCATAAGGTTCTACTTCTTTAAGGAAAACCCTATGAAAAACAAAGAACAGCGACATTAAAATACCAGCAGACAAAAAAGCCAAGGTCCAATTAGACAGTGTCCCAACTGTTACTATTGCACCAGTTGCCGTCATCATGGCTATCCTATAGGCCATTACCCTAAACCCAACGAATTTTGCCTGGTCGTCTTTATTAAGAGCCGCCATATAATAGCCATCTATGGCTATGTCGTGAGTAGCGGCTATGAACGCCACAATAAAAAATAGAACTGGTATTACTTTAATACCAATGGATAGTGGTGCAAAAAAAGAGGCCACCAACATCATTAAGGCAATAAACCCTTGTGTCCACAATAGCCACGTTCTTTTAGTTGCTGTTTCATCTACCTGTGGACTCCACAAGAATTTTAATATCCATGGAAGTCCATACAAAGAGGTCAAGCCTATACTCTCTAAAGATACTTTCATATCCCTTAAGAACAATGGAACGACTGTTCTAGTAACTGTAAAAGGAAAACCTTGTGTAAAATAAGTCGTAAAAGCCCAAACAGGGTTCTTGCTTAAGAGTTCCTTTAATTTTTTCATATAGCATCCCTCTAAATACGTATTGTAATACTAGAATACTATATTGAAAGCACCTTTTCTTAATACTTTTGGTTTATCTAATGTGAGGTCAACAATAGTGCTAGGAAGCCTACCTTTAACATCTTCATAAATATCTGGGAATACAGAAAGTTGTTCTTGTGATTGAAAATAAGAAACAACCTCGCTAATATCCTTTGCTATAGGAAAACCCTCAGGGTTAGCACTTGTTGAGACTATTGGCCTATCTATATATTCAAAAATTTTTTCTGCAAACTTAGAGGACGAAACCCTAAAACAAGCATTACCATTCTGTTCTATCATCCACTCTGGTAATTTTGGTTTGGCTTTTAACACCACACTAACTGGCCCCGGCCAAAGCACAGACATAAGTTCTTTTACGCGCTGAGACATTTCTGCATAGGTTTCTAGCATCTCCATGTCCTTAACTAACATCAAGTACGGTTTACCCTTACTCCTGTTCTTTACTTTATCTAGCAAAGAAACAGCATCCTTATTAAAAGGATTAACTCCAAGACCATAGGTGGTCTCTGTTGGATAAGCCACAACCCAGCCTCTTTCTAAAGTATCGCGGAATTCCTCAAAACGTTTTAATATAGTCGGCATTAAATATCCTTGTTAGCCTTCTTAACAGCTTCTTTCATCTTGTCTCTGTAAGAAGATAGTTCTTTTTTAAGTTCTGGTCTTTGATTAGCTATTATTTGAATAGCAAGTAGTCCAGCGTTCTTTGCTCCATCTATGGCAACTGTTGCTACAGGGAACCCTGATGGCATTTGTACTATTGAATAAAGAGCATCAAGCCCACCTGTGTTCTTTGAACTTATAGGAACACCTATAACAGGTATAAGTGTTTTTGAGGCTATAACACCCGGAAGATGTGCCGCCATACCAGCCATAGCAACTATTACTTTTACATTAGCTTTTTCAGCCTCTAATAAATATTCTTCAACAAGTTCTGGTGTTCTGTGAGCAGAAGCAACAACAAGTTTGTGCTGTATATTAAATTCCTTTAAAACCTCTGTACAACCCTTTGCTACTTCAAGATCTGAACTGCTTCCTAAAAACACAAGTACTTCCATCTTTCCTCCCTATTTAACTCCAAACACCTATGTCTTTTCTATAATATGCAGACGACCAAGATGCTTTTTCCGCCAAGCCATAAGCTTTAGATCTTGCTTCATTTATATCTGTACCAAGTGCTGTAACACCCAAAACCCTTCCACCATTTACTATGAATTTACCGTCTTTTAATGCAGTCCCTGCATGAAAAATATATTCACCTTTAGAGAAACTCAAGCCCTTGCTTAAAGATGATATTTCTGCCCCTGTTCTATAATCACCGGGGTATCCATTTTCTGTTATAACCACACAACAGGCTACTTTTGTAGACCATTTGACCTCGTAGTTCTTTGGAAGTTTTCTATATTTACCTAAAGGTTCTAATATGTCCATGATATCTGATTCCATTCTGAACAAGATGGATTGTGTTTCTGGATCACCCAATCTTGCATTAAATTCCAAAACCCTTACTCTTCCGTCTGGGAGTATCATTAGTCCTGCATATATAACACCGTTATATCTAAGATTTTCTTCTCTCATACCTTTTAGTAATGGTTCTATAACAAAAGCCTTTGCTGTTTCTTCTACGTCCTTGCTTATTGGCGCTGGACTAACTGCACCCATGCCACCAGTATTTGGACCTTTTTCTCCATCATATATTTTTTTGTGGTCCCTAGAAGTAGCAAGAGGTATAAAGGTTTCTCCGTCGGTAAAGACCATGTAACTAGCTTCAACTCCAAGAAGGAATTCCTCTACTACTACGGTCTCTCCAGAAACAACACCGTATATGGCTTCGCAAGCAGAATTGACTTCGTCCATATTTTTGCAGATAAAAACACCTTTGCCTGCAAAAAGACCATCCATCTTTATAACAATAGGTAAACCAAATTCGTCTACAGCTTTTAATAGATCAGACTTGTTTGAAACACTCCTGTATTTTGCCGTTGGTATTCCATGCCTTATCATGAAGTCTTTTGCCCAAACTTTACTAGATTCAAGACGAGCAGCCTTTGAATCTGGTCCAACAGCTGGAATTTTATGTTCCTTCAATGTGTCTGCAAGACCTTTGGAAAGTGGTGCTTCTGGTCCTATAACAACAAGGTCTATCGCTTCTCTTTTACAAAAATCAACGACGCCAGAAATATCATCAGCTTTTATTGGAACACAACCAGCAAGGTTCGCTATTCCAGCGTTCCCCGGTAGTGCATAAACTTTAGTTACTTTTGGACTTTGAGCTATCTTCCACACCAAAGCGTGTTCTCTTCCACCACTACCTATTACAGCAACTTTCATCTATTTTATCCTCTTAACTAAGTACATGGGTAATAAGCCCATCCCTTAACTTTGGTTCGAACCAAGTAGATTTTGGAGGCATTATCATGCCTGCATCAGCAACAGCCATTAATTCACTTACTGTTGTAGGATACATGCTAAAGGCTACTTTAAATTCCCCGTTGTTAACTCTTTTTTCGAGTTCAGAAGTACCTCTTATACCACCCACAAAATCAATCCTCTTATCTGTTCTAGGATCACCTATACCAAGTATTGGTGACAAAAGATTATTCTGTAGTATTGCAACGTCTAAACTATTTATAGGGTCATTCTCTGCATAAGTACCTTTCTTTGCTTTAAGTGTGTACCATTTACCATCAAGATACATGCCAAAATGTTTTGCTTCTTTTGGACTCTTTGAGTTTGTAGGACAAACATCAAAACTTTTTGATATAGAAGCAATAAATTGGTCGCTGTTCATACCATTCAGATCTTTAACTAACCTATTATAATCCATTATCATAAGATGTGATGCAGGAAAATAGGTCGCAAGAAAGAAGTTGTACTCTTCGTCACCTCTGTGATTAGGGTTATCTGATCTTTTTTTAGCACCAACCCTGTAAGCAGAAGCAGACCTGTGATGTCCGTCGGCAATATATAGTTCTGGTATTTCTTTAAAATAACCGACTATCTTATCAACGACCTTGTTATCATTTATAGGCCATGCCTCATGTTTAATACCGTCGATGGCCGTAAATGAATATTCAGAGTTATTGTTCTTTGTCCATTCTGTAACCGTCTTATTAATACCATCGTGGTCCCTGTAGGTCAAAAACACTACACCGGTGTTAGCGTTTGTTGTTTCTACATGATTACATCTGTCATCTTCTTTATCTTTTCTTGTAAGCTCATGTTTTTTTATTATGTTCTTTTCATATTCTTCTACAGAAGCACAACCCATTATTCCATATTGAGTTCTGCCATTCATTGTTTGAGCATATATATAAAGCATAGGTTTTTCGTCTTGAAACAAGACCCCATCCTTTATCATTGAGTTAAAATTATCGCGGGCCTTTTCATAGACTTTCCTGTCGTAATGATCTACAGATTCTGGAAGATCTATTTCAGATTTAACTACGTGCAAGAAAGAATGAGGATTCCCTTTTGCTTCAACCCTTGCTTCTTCACTACTAAGAACATCATATGGTCTTGATGCAACTTTTTCGGCATACTCTTTTTTTGGGCGTATAGCCCTAAATGGTCTTATGGTCGACATTTTTTTGTGCCCCCTATTTTTCGAAGAATTTTCTTACTATCTCTATAACTTCTGCACCAACTCTTTCTTGTGCCTCTGTGGTCTGTGCACCAATATGAGGAGTAACACTTACCCTTGCATGTTTTACAAGGCTTATATTAGAAGTTGGTTCTTCAACATAAACATCTATTCCTGCTCCACCAACTTTACCAGAATCAAGTGCACGTATTAAAGCAGCCTCGTCAACAACGCCGCCTCTTGCACAATTTATTATATAAACACCATCTTTCATTTTTTTGAACTCGTTATCACCTATCAATGCTGGTTCGCCTTTCTTAATAGGTACATGTAAAGAAATAAAATCTGCTTTTGATAATATCTCGTCTAATGTTGCTCTTTTGTATACAGATGGAACGTCTAATTCTTTCCTTATGTCATAGTAAAGAACGTCCATGCCAAGTCCTTTAGCTCTTGTTGCAAGTTCCATTCCTATACGACCCATTCCAACTACGCCGAGTGTTTTTCCTGCTATCTCTATTCCGTTGTAGCATTTCTTTTCCCACTTACCTTCGCACATAGTTGTTTTTGCATCTGGTAAGAACCTTGCAAGAGCGAACATGTGAGCAAGCGCAAGTTCTGCAACAGAAGGAGCGCTAGCGCCGGGGGTGTTCATTACCTTAACGCCATTTTCTTCTGCAAATTTAGAATCTATATTATCTATTCCAACGCCGCCACGTATAACAAGTTTCAAGTTCTTTGTCTCTAGGGCTTTTTTAAGATGTTTTTCTCTTACCTTTGTAGCGCTTCTAACTACTACAACGTTAACATCCTTTAGTGCGTCTCCAAGTTCTTCGTCAGAATAAAATTTCTCTATTACTTCATAACCGTGCTTTTTTAGTTCTGCTACGGCATTTTTATCCATTCCGTCCGTTATAAGTACTCTAGTCATTTTAAATTCCTCCAAAAAATTTATGAATTCTTAGCTAAAAATTCGTCTATACAACCCAATAGTTCTTTTACTGTTTCCATTTTTGTATCTGCCATATGGGCTATTCTGAAGGTCTTGTCTTTTAGATCTCCATAACCATTAGCGATCAAGAAACCTTTTTCTGCCAAAAACTTGTTAAGGTCGCTAACATTTATGTTCTTTGTATTCTTTATAACTGTAAGGGTGTTGCTTCTGTATTCTGGTGCAGCCAGTAATTCAAAGTTCTTATCTGCCCAATCCCTAACAACTTTTGCCATATCAAGATGCCTTTTATATCTGTTCTCTAATCCTTCTTCATTAAGGATATAGTCTAACTGTGCATTTAATGCAAAGTAGTGAGCAAGGGACGGTGTTGCATGGTATTGATGATCTTTTTTAACTACAAAATCATATAGCTGAACAAGATCTAAATAGTAGCCTCTGTTCTTAACTGTTTTTGCTCTGTTGTAAGCTTTTTCGCTAACTGAAGCTATAGATAGTCCTGGAGGTAAACCCAAGCTTTTTTGAGTTGAAGTTATGCAAACGTCAACGCCCCATTCATCTACTGGTATTTTTACTCCACCCATAGAACTTACACAGTCCATAAGCCACACTACATCTGGATATTTCTTTATTACCTTTGCTATTTCTCCACAAGGGTTCATGACGCCAGAAGATGTTTCATTGTGAGTTACAGTAACAACGTCGTATTTACCTGTAGCTAGAACTTTGTCTACTTCTTCTGCTGTTGTTGCTCCACCAGGTGTTGACGCATTAAAACGATCTGTAGGAATACCATTAGATACGCCCATATCGGCCCATCTATCACCAAAAGAACCTACAGAAAAAACTGCGGCTCTTTTTGCAGTACAACATTTTATTGATGATTCCATAAGCCCACTGCCAGAGGTGGTAGAGAACAATATAAGGTTTTTTGTATGAAAAATCTGTTGCATTTTGTCATGCATTGCTTTTTGTAACGCACTAGCCTCTTTGCCTCTATGACTTATCATTTGTGTGCTCATGTGTTTAAGCACATCTTCTCTAACATCTACTGGTCCTGGAATAAAAAGTCTCTTTCTCATTTTGACAATCCTCCACTATATTTTTTACGTTAAAGTACATGGAAGGATTATCAGATAAAAATGGCTATGGCAATAGTAGTAGGTTTAAGGTCTTTTTACCTTATTTTAACAGCTGTAACAAAGCCATCTGTTGCATAAGTTGCCCTGTGATCTGTTGCAGCTGGCATAAACGGAGCAACAGTTACACTACTTATATCCTCTGGGAAATACGCATGAGTATAATAATTAACTTCTTCTTCTGAGACTAAAACTTCTTCACCAACAGTGAAGTCCATACCATACTCTAATTCAGCCTTGCCTATTAGTGACTCGTCATAAATGGTAAGTCGTTGGTTTAAAGTGGTTATGTTAAGTTTTGCAGCATTAACCATAGTTCCATCTAAATCTATATTACTATAAAATTCATTATCTTTATCAATACCAGATACTGGACCAAATTTTGATTTAGCTTCTGATATAGATAGAACACTAAGATTTTCTTCAACACAATCTTCACCATTATAATGGTGTTCATAAATAGTATAAGTACCGTTATTTATATCTCCTGATGTCAGAGTCATTAAGTGTTTAAAAGATTTTCCTCCTAAATTATAGCAATCAATAAGATAGTCCCCTGCCACTTGTTGTCTTAACACATAATCTGCAGTAACAGGCTCGTTATCATCATCGTCGTCAATGGCCGAAACGACTTCTGCACCACAGGCACTTAAAGCAAACACAAACACGGGAGCTATCAGATAATTACAAAAATACTTATTAAACAACATGATATCCCTCCGCTATTATTTAACAACTACATACAAGAAGGCTCCATCACATAAAGTCAAAGGTACAGCGCTTGAATCTGTTACACAGACCTTAAATAAAGCACCGTTATCCTCTGGAGTTACAGAATCCAATGTTATCATGTAATCTGTCTTACCCTCTAGCAACGAACTATTACGATACCACACGTATGTATAAGGAGCTGTACCATACTTAACATCTGCCTTAAAGTACACATTACTACCAGCACTAGTAGTAATATCATTAAGAGTAACTTTAAATTCTGGTGATTCAACGAAAAGAGTAGCATCAGCACATAATTTTGTTGCTTTAGCGTCTGTAGCACAGAATCTAAATGACCTTCCATTATCTTCTATTGCAACAATACCTATATCTAGCGTCTGTAATGTTTCACCTGCTAGCAATATAAAATTCCCTGATCCATCTTTTTCGTACCATTCAAAAGTATAAGGAGCTGTACCGTT
>CAYPMK010000027.1:0-5747 GCA_964411885.1 uncultured Bdellovibrionales bacterium | reverse complement strand
TTCTTTTACGGTCAAAGTTGCTATAGCTTCTAAAGATTCATCGTTATCTTCATCATAAACTATGGCTTTAATTTTTACACCATTCATGCCAAGAGCAGCTGATGGAATTACATACTTGTTTTCGCTAGCGCCTAGATCTATCCAATTTTTTCCATCAAAATAAAACCACTGATAACTAACGTTACTTGCACCTAAAACTTTGGGTTCAAAAGTTACCACATCTCCTACCATAACAGTTTGATCACTTAATGAAACTGCAAAGTCTTCACTGCAGTCTACAGTATCAAATCTTGCGGGATCACTTTCTACACTACCAAATTCGTTGCTAACGACTACATAGACAGAAAAATTGACTACCGCATCTATGCCGTTTTCATAATAAATACTCAGCGTTTTGTCTTTGCTTTCAACCAATATACTCTTGTCTTTTTCGATCATGGTTTCAATAGCTTCTTCAATAGTATATTCTTTGGTGCCGTCAGACAAGAACCACTGATAACTAAGGTTTGAACCTGTAGCTTCAACAGTATATTCAATTCGTGTTAAAGGGTTTTTTTCTGACACACACGTACTTATATCAACTGGTTGTTTAGTTATAACAGGAGCGCCAACATCTCCATCGCCTATAGCCATATTACAAGACGATAAAAAGAATAAAGTTAATGCTCCAACGATAGTCGCTTTAAAAAAACTCATGTTCAACATACGTACCTCCAGAGTTTTGTTTTCTCTACTATTAGACTCACCAATAATAAGTTTCGGTTAGTCCCTCCTTTAAAAGCTACACAATATATTATAGTCATTATATCAACTAATTTTTGTAAAGTCAAAAATTAATTAGAACAATAAAATCAATATGTTATCCTTTAAAACGGCTTAAATCCGCTCAGGCCTTATATAAGAGGTATTTTTGTCTTTGTTTTTTAAAAAGGCCTTCACCATTGCAGACAGAACCATGAAAACTCTTAAAATCTGAACCACCAATAAGCATGGTACGCGGAACATCACTGCCTAGCAGTATATCTATGGGCTGTTTATTGAATTCATATTCATAAGGTGGGGGCGTGAACTTAAATTCTGGATAAAGTTCATACATAGCATAAATAATTGCAAGACTTGTTCTAAGCGGTTTAAACAAAGATCTGTCTGTAACGTGTATTTGGAATCCCTTGCACAAAATACTGTGAAACTTATTAAAAGTAGGTTCAAAATAAAGAGGCCTTAACACCAATCCTTTTAACGACTTTATCGCTGGATGTTTTAAGAACTCTGCGTGCTCTACAAAGGGTGAACCAAATATCTCAAAAGGACGTGTGGTGCCTCTACCTTCTGAAATATTAGTTGCCTCAAGAAGACATTGCCCGGGATACACCAACGTAGTTTCAAAATAAGGCATATTAGGAGAAGGCATTATCCACTCGAGTTTTAATTCATCCCAGTACTTTGATCTTTTCCATCCTTCCATCTTTATTATTTTAAGATCACAGTTGATCTCGAATTCTTCATTGAACAATAAGGCTAATTCAGCGACTGTCATTCCGTGTCTATGCGAAATTGGGAACATCCCTACAAAGCTCTCAAAACCTGTGTGTACTATACCACCTTCTACATCAACACCATTAACAGGGTTCGGTCTATCAAGGACGACAAACTTTATACCCATTTCCGCACAAAGCCGCATGGTGTTAGCCATCGTATATATGAAAGTATAATACCTTGTTCCGACATCCTGAAGATCAAAGACTACAGCCTCTACATCCTTTAACATGTAATCCTTAGGCTCTCTAGATTCTCCATACAGCGAATATACAGGCACCTGATATACGGGATGGTCTGCGTGTGAACTTTCTTTCATGTTGTCTTGCTTATCCATAACAAAGCCATGCTGTGGACCCATTATTGAACAAACCCTTGCTCCCATATTTTTTAATACATCTACAACATGGACATATTTTGAATTAACAGAAGCTATATTGCAGAGCACACTTATTTTTTTACCTTTAACTATTTTCTTTAATTCAGAGTTACAATCTAATGAGAGTTTCATTTTTTCACCCTCTTAATAATTATAGGATATAGAAAAAGACCTGTTATAAATAGACCTAAAAGATACACAAAGGACCATCCATATTTAGAGTAAAAACTAAAAACATTTGGTTCACAAACAGGAGCTTCAAATTTTAAGGTTTCCTGCACACCAATATCACTTTTAGATATAACAACACCATTCATATCTATAAAAGCAGAAACACCAGTGTTCGTACTCCTTACTATTGGTCGTCTATTTTCTACCGCTCTCATTACAGATAACCTTAAATGTTGATATGGTTCTATAGAGCCAAACCAAGAATCGTTAGTAAAATTGAATATAAGATTTGCACCAAGCATTACTGTTCTTCTTACATAGCTTGGTTTAAGTACCTCATAACAAATATTTGGAGCAAAATTTATCTCTAATCCAGCGACTGAACTTTTTAAGAGCATAGGGCCAGTTCCACTCCCAAAATCACCAACCGCAGGCACGAGTTCTTTTAGTTTAGGGAAAATAGAACCAAGCGGCATGAACTCACCAAAAGGCAAGAGCACGTGTTTGTGATAGTATTGAATATCTGTATCATTACTTATTAAAATAGCACTATTGTAATACTTTCCACCGTCTTTAAAAGGTTCATAGTAATAGCCACCAATAAAAAATGGTTTACCAAGTTCCTTAACAAAGTCCAAATGGGCTCTCATTTTTTTATTACGTTCTACGTAATAACCGGGAAAAGCTGTTTCTGGCCAAACAATGATGTCTATGTTTGGATATTTTTCCAAAACTTGTTTGGTCATTAAATTATATTTTTGCAATATAAGATCAGAATCACTGGCATATTCAGCGTCGGTTAATCCTAATTCTTTCTTGAATTTTAAAACCTCTGCTATTTTTAACTGTACAGGATTACCAATGTTAGCCTGTACCACTCCAACATTGATAACAGGGCAGGTCCTTTGATACTCTTCTATATTATGATATCTTACCCAACCATAAGACAATAAGAATAAAGGTATAACCAAAGCAGGAATAAGATATGCAAAAGTCTTTTTCTTAAGGACTAAAAATACCGACGTATTTACTACAAAACAAAGAAAAGAAAGACCATAAACCCCAAAAACATCAGCAAACTGCATCATGTATTTATAAGAAGAAAAAGCATCTCCTATGTACCAATTGAATATTCTTGGATCTACAGCCTCAGAAATCACATAAGCAGCTGGTAGTATTAAAAAATAAAGTAACACAACACGAGTGCTGTTAATTCTCTTTTTTAAGAAATAATAGAAAACAGCGAATATATGTAAAAACAGATTAGTGAATAAAGCAAAACCGACCAAGACCAAGAAAGAAACCACCCAAGGCAAAGAGCCAAACTCTCTTGCTACAAAATGTATCCACTGAAAAGACATTAAAGATTGGATGAAGATAGTGATCCATGCACACAATAAAAGTTTCCAAATACTTTTTTGGTAATGAAAGGCAAATAATAGCGGTACATAAGCAACAAAACACAAAAATGACAAACCAAATGGTTCAAAACAAAGTGATATTAGAACACCACTCAAAATGCTAAGCAAAACACCTTTTTTTAGTTCTTTCATATTTAGAAGGATTTTCACCCTAAAGCAAATAAGCGTCAAGGAAGATTAATGACTTAAACCCTAAAGTAATATATAAAGTGGGATATCGTGCTTAATTAGGAGGAATTAAATGGCTGAATATAGAGTAATGGTAGTTGATGACGAACCACTTATTAGGAGCCTATTAGAAAAATATTTTAAGACAGACCCAAGGTTCGAGGTAGAATTAAAAGAAGATGGCTCATTTATAATGGATGGTCCTCTTAAACATAATTATGATCTTATAGTTTTTGACGTACTAATGCCTAATGTAAACGGAATAGAACTCCTGCAAAATCTTATTAGCAAGAACCCCGGTATCAAAACACTTGCAATAACTGGAATGGCTAATGAAGGACTGTTAAGACAAATAAATGCACTAGGGTGCCTTGGTGTACTAAGAAAACCAATTAAAAAACAGGAATTTATGAACGCTGTTTATAAGGCAATGGAAATACAGCCTCTATAAAGTATCACTATCACCTATTGGTTCTACTGCTTCTGCAAGATCTATTAAAAGGCCTCTGCTATAATAATCATAGATTATCGAGTGCTGTAATAAGAATATATCTATATACCTTCCTGCAAATTCAGACCTTGCATCTTCTATTAAAGCCTTTCTTCTTGCCATTTCATACATGCTTGAAAAACGATCCATAGCGAGTTCTTTAGAAGAAGCAGAAGAAGGAATGTTGGCAGTTCCGTAATAGGCAGAATAGTCAGAAACTTTTTTACCAGAAGCTCCAATACCATTACGCTCAAATATAGATGGTGTACTTGTAGGAGAAGTATCTTTCTTTGAATCCTCTTTATTATAAGAAGGAGAAGAAAACAAAGAAGATCCTCCACCAGAACTTGCAGGTCTAGCAAAGGCGATGTCTTTGGTTTTTGGTAATTTACTTTTTCGTTTTGCATCTGCAATTATCTTTGCGGCTTCTTGGAGCTTTCTTTGCTCTGCCATTTCTTTTTCTCTTTTAGCTCTATCAGCGTCATAGCTTGCCCTTAGGCCAGCAAGGCTTGGATTGCTCGCATTAGGAGCGCTAGATTTACTACTATCGTCTGCGGCTTTTGGTTTTTCTTTAGCCTGCAATTCTTTTAACTTTGTTAACTCATCTTTAAGTTCACCTAATTCTTTTGAATTATCTGTAGGGTTTGGTGTAGCGACTTGTTTGTCTGTTTTGCTATTATCCACAACTATTTTGTCTGGATTAGTGGGGGGTGCTGGTTGTTGAGTTACTGGAGCAGAAGGATCTGCGCTTACAATATCGAATTTATTTCCATTAAGATCCTCAGAAAAATTATTTGCACCAACTTCAGTTTTTGTGTATCTCCCACCACCAGCTGATACCAAGCTCTCATCTACATCATCATTATCTTTGTTCTTAGCTATAAAACTACTAGCGTCAGGATCTTGAGAATATTTATCGTTATAGTTTTTATTGTTTTGTGCTATTTTTTCTTTAGATACTAAGATTGGGTCTTTTGTCTTATCTTTAATCTTTTCATATTCAGCGTTCAACCCAGAAACTAATTTTATTGTTTGTTCAGACACATTATTCATATCTTTCAGGATCTTATTTATGTCGTTAACAAAATCCGCCCGTGTTTTATGAGTTTTATGACTTAAACCATTGGCATTACCATCAATAAGTTTGTCTATTTCCTTTATTGCCTTGTTCAATACTGATATAAATCCCTTTGTTCCAGCCTCTAGAATTAAGCCCCTATTTATTAATTTTTCATATGTAGTTGGTTTATCTTGTGGATATTTAGCTGTTTTAGATTCCTCTACTAATACATTGTGTATCTTTTTGACTTCTGCAGAATCCTGATTAGCAAAATACATAAACTTATTTGCTTCACCTTCTGTGGTCGGAACCCAAGATGTAAGACTAAATGTTAGGCCTCCCCTACTTTGAAAAGAAAAATCTGCTGAATAAGCCAGCGAGCTTAAAAATATAGATGTAAAAGCAATGAAAACTGCAATTTTCTTCATAACTTAGTTCTCCTAGAGACTCCCTGCACCCTTAGCAACAGGTGCCCCTATTGTAGCTGATCGGTAATTCTTATCTAAAGTTTTAGTTATTTGT
>CAYPMK010000026.1:0-18672 GCA_964411885.1 uncultured Bdellovibrionales bacterium | reverse complement strand
TCAAAAATAGTGGTGTTTTTTAATTTGTATCCTGCATTAGTGATGGACTTAATATCCTCTTTTAATGCTTCTGGGTTACAAGATACATAAACTATTTTTTCAAAATTCAAACGCATTAATTTGTCTAGGACTGCTTTTTTTACTCCAGATCTTGGAGGATCAAGCAGGAGTTTATTATAATGTGAAAGTTTTTTTTGTCCTTCTAATATATCTAAACCTTTTTCTACATCAGCCTCTATGAATTCAAGATTCTTTATGTTAGTGTTAGTTGTTTTTATATCTATGCCACTTAGTTTTAGTTTGGGTTCTTTCTTGATGATCTCAAGGCTGAAGTTTCCAGAACCACAGTATAGTTCTAGTATGCTATCATCTTTTTTTGGATCAAGAAGGTCTATTGTGTTTGAGATTAGGATCTTATTAACAGCGTCGTTTACTTGTGAGAACTGATTATCATATTTTTTCTCGACTATCCTTTCACAAACAACCCCGTCCTTAATATATAGTTCTATTTTACCTTTAAAGTCGTTTGGGAATTTAAGAGTATTTATTTTCTTATTTATTCTTTCATCAAGCATTAGACATTCTTTAACTTCAACCAAGTCATGACTTTTTCTTTTAAAAAAACCCAAATTGCCGTTCAATATTTGTAGCTGGCACCTTGTTCTGTAGTGTATTGGGTTTGGAGAAGCTACAATATTTACATTAGATGGATCTAGCCCAAGAAGCTCTGAGAACGAATTTTTCTTTATTTCTAAGGTCTTAATATATGGGATGTCTATGTAGTCACAACCCCCACAATAGTTGCAATATGGACAGGTTTTGATGGTAACAGCGATATTATCAGTTTTACTCAAGTTATTATATCCCCTTGAAAACATACAACAGAGTACCTATATTAATGTTACAAGTAAAATACTTTTGACCTTATAGTACTAAGTATGTTACTAAAAGGGCGCTACGGAGGGAATTTTAATTATGCCTCTTTATGATTATTCATGTGAGAAATGTGGGAAAAGATTTGAGCTTATGAGAAGTATGAGTGATAACTCACAAGTAACTTGTCCAGACTGCGCTTCTGTTTGTAAAAAGAATGTTACCACAACATCTTTTATGTTAAAGGGGACCGGTTGGTATAAGACAGATTATACAAGCTCTGGAACTGCAGGTACTAAGACAACCCATAGCTCGTCTTGTGGATGCTGTCATAAAGCCAGCGATGGGACCTGCGGAATATGACACAATTAGAACTAGCCAAAAAAGGCGTTATTACGGATGAGGCTGTTTCTTGCGTAAAATATGACACTCATGTTACTCCAGAATATATCTCTAACGGTGTGGCAAATGGTCATATCGTGATACCACATAATAAGAACAGGAAGTTTAACGCACTTGCAATAGGAAAGGGGTTAAGCACCAAGGTTAATGCCAATATTGGTACTAGTCAAAAACATGCGGATATAGAAGAAGAACTTATTAAGATGAATGCTGCCTTAAAGGCAGGAACTCATAGTGTGATGGATCTTTCTACTGGGGGCAACCTTGCTGATGTAAGGAAAGTGTTAATACAGAATTGTCCGGTCATGATGGGTGCGGTACCCATTTATGCTACAGCGGCAAAAGCCATGCATGCAAAAAAACCTTTGCACTCAATAACTGTGGACGAGATATTCAGTGATATAGAGGAACAATGTAAACAAGGAATAGATTATATAACAGTACATTGCGGTATAACTAAGAATTCAATATCTAGGATGCTGAAGAGTAAAAGGGAACTAGGTGTTGTTTCAAGAGGTGGGAGCCTGACTTGTGGTTGGATAATTAAGAACGAAAAAGAAAATCCACTTTATGAACATTTTGACAGGCTCGTAGATATAGCCTATAGGTATGATGTAACACTTAGTGTGGGAGATGGTTTTAGGCCCGGTAGTGTTTGTGATGCAACAGATAGAGGACAAATAGAAGAACTTATAACACTTGGGGAACTTGCTTCTTATGCAAGGGAAAAGAACGTACAAGTAATGATAGAAGGTCCCGGTCATGTACCTATCCAAGATATAAAGATGAACATAGAATTACAAAAAAGACTTTGTAACGGCGCTCCTTTTTATGTGCTGGGTCCTCTTACAACAGATATAGCTCCCGGATATGATCATATAACCTCTGCAATAGGTGGAGCAATGGCGGCCTCTTATGGCGCAGATTTCTTATGTTATGTTACTCCAGCTGAACACCTTTTACTTCCTACTCCACAAGATGTTTATGACGGGGTTATTGCAGCGCGTATAGCAGCACATTCAGGGGACATAGGTAAAGGTATTCCAACAGCGATAGAAAAAGATAGACTTATGAGTAAATATAGAAAAGAACTTAATTGGGAAGGAATGTATTCTGTAGCGATAGATCCTGTTCTTGCAAAAGAAAGAAGAAATAAAAGTGAGGCTGGCAACGAAGATGTTTGCACTATGTGTGGGGATCTTTGTGCCATAAAGAACTTTAATGAATCTGTCACAGGCAAAGAATAATACTACACCAATAGTGCTTAGTTACGCTGGGCTTGATCCTAGTGGTGGAGCTGGTGTTTTTGCAGACATAAAAACTTTTACTATGTTAGATGTTTGGGGAATGGGTGTGGCAACTGTTCTTACCTCTCAGGACCATAAGAATTTTGGTGGTATAGTAGCTGTAGATAAGGATTTTTTAGAAAAACAACTTGAGCAGATATTTTCTGGAAGAAAAGTGTCTGGTGTTAAGATAGGTTTAATAAATAAAACATATCAAGCAGAGCTTATATATTTCTTTATAAAAAAATACGCACCAGAGCTGGTCGTTCTTGACCCTGTAGCATTTTCATCCAGTGGAGAGGTTTTTTGGGAAAAAGAAGTTAAAGATTCTGTCATCAAATATCTTTTGCCTGTTTGTGATGTTGTTACTCCTAATCTTAAGGAAGCAAGAATGATACTTAACATGCAAGAAGCAGGTAAGAGGGAACTAGCAATAGGGATAAACAGGGAATTTAGATGTAAAGTTGCTGTTACGGGTGGAGATGTTCCAAACGCTGGGCACATATTAGATGTTTTTTACGACGGTGTTAGGTTTGAAGAAAGAAAGGCTGATTTTATAGATATAGAACCAAACATAAAACATGGTACAGGCTGCGTCTTTTCTTCGGCAGTGTGTGCATACATGACTAGAGGAATGGATTTTATGGAAGCTTGTTCTTTAGCTTCATTATTTGTAGAAAAGACCATTAAGCATCATGTGGTATTTGGTGAAAAAGACGGAGCACTTAATCATAATTTTAGAGGCTTATGGATATGAACATATATATTAATGGCGAATTGAAAACTTTAAATGTTGGGACAGAACTTGATTGTGAATCGCTTTTAAAAAATATTGGGCTGGATAAGAACGGACTAGTGGCAGAAATAGATGGAAAGGTCTACACCGTTGATAAATTCAGTACAGCCATAATAAAAGAAGGGTCTCACGTTGAATTGATAAGAATAGTCGGTGGTGGATGATGAGCCCTGATAAACTAATAATAGCCAATAGGTCGTTCGGAAGTAGATTATTCCTTGGAACAGGTAAGTTCTCTTCTGTTGGGATTCTAAAGGATGTAATAAATGAAAGTAACTCAGAAATGATCACTGTTGCTTTAAGACGTGTCGATATTAATTCTAAAGATGATGGTATCATATCTGCTATAGATAGGAGCAAGCAAGTGTTGCTTCCTAACACTAGTGGAGCAAGAAATTCAGAAGAAGCAATAAGGTTAGCTAGAATTGCAAGAGCTGGGGGCTGTGGGGATTGGATAAAACTAGAAGTAACACCAGAGCCAAGGTATCTTCTACCAGATCCAATAGAAACACTAAAGGCCGCGGAGCAATTAGTTAAGGATGGTTTTATAGTACTTCCGTATATCAATGCAGATCCCATATTGGCAAAATATTTGGAAGAAGCAGGTTGTAGCGCCGTTATGCCACTTGGTTCTCCTATAGGATCTAACAGAGGTATAAAGACTATAGATTCAATAAGGATCATAATAGAGCAGAGTAACGTGCCTGTAGTAGTAGATGCAGGACTTGGTGCTCCGTCTGATGCAAGTCTTGCTATGGAACTTGGTGCAGATGCTGTTCTTGTTAATACAGCTATAGCTTCGGCTAAAGACCCTGTTATGATGGCTCTAGCTTTTAAAGAGGCTGTGGTAGCAGGTAGGAGAGCATATATGGCAGGTCTTGGTAAAAGAAGTCTTTATGCCAATGCTTCTAGCCCAACGACTGGTGTAAGTGAATTATCTTCTTCCGAAACCAAGTTTTAACATTCCAAAATATTCATTGTAAGGACATGTTGAAGGAGCCATCTTTCTGTATTCAAAATCAAAGCCGATCAATGCATACAAGGTATCAGACGTTGCTATCTTGAAGTCTATGCTAGTGCCAATCACGTATGCACTTTTTATCTCAAAATTAGCTCTTGTAGATTTGAATATGTATTCACCGCCTAAACCAAAATCTAGACCGTAATCTTGGCTGTTTATTATGTGTACAGCGGCCTTTGCTCCAATTAACTTGTTAGATACTCTACTAAGGTATCCGGTAGTATTATCTCTGTTGTAGTAGTGGAGATCTTGTTTAAAACCATAATAGATGTCTCCACCCAATATGTAATCCTGTCCAATGCGAACACCTAGAGCACCGTTATATACTGCACTGCTGTCAGCGTCTAAGACGAAACCAACTGGTTCTGCATATTTAAGAGTATGTATGCCTCCGTTAATAAAAACACCCATATTCTTCATAAAATTCCAGCCTACCTCTGCGCTACCACCAAAACCTATCTTTGAAGTTAATTTAAATGGCAGATCAAAAGTGTCTGTACCTCTTATATGTTGCATAGTTATATTTAAAGAGGTTAAAAACGTAAATTCGCTAGATCTTCTTTCTTCGTCAGCAACAACAGGAGCAGGTTCTGGTGCAGGAGCTGGTTGCTCTAGCGTGAGTACTGGTTCAGGTGTAGGTTCTGGCAATACAACTGGTTCTGGCTCTTTTACTGCAAATGCGTCCATATTGATGTTCTTTTTATTCTGTTGGTACAGTGTTGGTTTTCTTTTTATCTTTTTAGCATATTTACTTTTTGATTTTTTGTATGTTCCGCTTTGTGCGTCTATAGAAGTAATAGAAGTAAAAGAGATTACTGCAACTAGTAAAAATACCAGATATTTCATAGGACCTCCAAAAAAACAAAAAAACGAGTTGTCTTAAAAGCTCTTAAGACTTAATAGTAATATTGACATGTTTTATGAGCAAGTAAAAAAAATGGATTTTAGTGATATTAGTGCGCAGATACTTGACGCAAGGCCTAGCGTAGAACAAGTTATTTCTATCCTGAACAGGGCAGAGTCCCTTGAAAAATTAGAAGCTGAAGATCTTTTATTGCTTTTAAATCCAGAAGTATGGGCTACTCATAAAGAAGCTATAAGGGCTGTTTCACACAAACTTACCATTCAAAGACATGGCAAAACAATAAGATTTTACGCACCATTATACTTGTCTAACGAGTGTACTAACTCCTGCATATATTGTGGTTTTAGTAGAAATAATGGCGTCCCAAGGCTGACACTCTCAGAAAATGAAATACTTCAAGAGGCTAAAGTAATTAGAGCTTTAGGTATAGAACACTTGCTTTTGGTTTCTGGTGAGTGTCCAAAAACAGTTGGAGAGGAATACTTAATAAAAGCAACTAAGTTACTAAGAAATATATTCTCTTCACTCAGTATAGAGCTTGCTCCAATGGAGGAGGATTCCTATAAGAAGCTTTTTGATAATGGGATAGATGGAGTGATCTGTTATCAAGAAACATATAATCCTAGTGTATATGCCGAGTGTCACAAGGCTGGTCCTAAGTCTGATATGCAGTACAGAATGAATACTTTAGATCGTGCTGGTAAGGCTGGAATGCGATTTCTTGGTCTTGGCGCTCTTCTTGGGTTAAGCGATTATAGGGCAGAAGCTTTCTTTTTAGGTATGCATGCTCGTTATCTTGAAAAGAAGTATTGGAGATCTTTGGTCTCGATTTCTTTTCCAAGGATACGTCCAAGCCAGACCGGTTTTAGATCAAAGATAATAGTCAATGACGAAGAGCTTCTTCATATGATGAGTGTTCTAAGGTTATTCCTTCCAGATTCAAATATATTACTTTCTACGAGGGAAAACGTTGATTTTAGGGATAAGGCTGTGTTCTATGGAGTAAATCAAATGAGCGCAGGCTCTAAAACAGATCCTTTAGGATATTCTGGTCATTCATCTAACTGTGAACAATTCAGTATTTCTGACGCAAGAACGCCTAAAGAGATATCTGAAAAACTTTCCAAACTTGGGTATGACCCAGTCTTTAAGGATTGGGATAAAGGATTTAGGGATGAGAACTAAAGAATACAGGATGGATATTTTTAAGAGAACAGGACTTTATTTTGTTACCTCAAGCTCTTTATCTAGAAAAGATAGTTTTACTACGGTTAGGGCTTATTTAGAGGCTGGAGGCAGACTTTTTCAACTCAGAGAGAAAGAATGGAGCAAAGAAAAACTAATAGAAGAAGGTAGAAAATTTAAAAAACTTTCTCTACAATATGACGCTGTATTTATTGTTAATGATGATCCCTTTCTTGCTCTAGAACTTTCTGCTGATGGGTTACATCTTGGCCAGAATGATGTGGGTGTCAAGGAAGCTCGGCGCATACTCGGTGAGAGTGCTATTATAGGTGTTTCTACGCATAGTGTTAAAGAGGCTTTATCTGCCCAAGAAGACGGTGCTGATTATATAAATATAGGGCCTGTTTTTATGACAGATACTAAAAAAGGAATTAAGAATTTAAGCACACTTGAATTGATAGACATACTGAAAGTGGTTAAGGTTCCATATACCTTTATGGGTGGAATAAAAAAACACAGGATCCCAGAACTTTTGGGGTATAAGCCTACAGCCCTTGCAATGATAACAGAAATAAGCATGGCAGAAGACGTTAAGACCGCCACAACTGACATTATTAAGGCTATTGGTAAATAATATTGATATTTTAAGCTTTCTATCGTAGAACTTTGCCGTTATGGGTAAGCGAATACTACAGCTTTTGATGCTTTTGTTTATTTGTGGGGCTATATATTCACAGACAGTCACAGAAATAGTTATCAAGGGCAACAAAAAAATAAGTTCAGATGCAGTAAAGGCAAAGCTTTTACAAAAAAGTGGTGTTGCCTACGATGCTTCTATGGTTAGGAAAGACATAAAGAACATCTTTGATCTGGGATATTTTGATAATGTTGATGTATACAGAGAAGATCTTTCTAAGAACAGTATAAAACTGGTATATGAACTAAAAGAAAAGCCTATTATAAGTTCGATAGTTTTTGAAGGTAACAGCGAGATAGAGGTAGAAGACCTTAATAAACATATAAGCATTAAACCTTATAATGTCCTTAACATTGCAGAAATAAAAAAATCAAAACAACAATTGCTTAAGTATTATGAAGAAAAAGGTTTTTACTTGGCAACAATAAAAGAAGAACTAAGGGATGCTCCTCCAGATCCTGATGCAGAGACTACAGATAAATATCTCGAGCTTGTTTTCAAAATATCTGAGAACTCAAAGATAAGAGTTGATAAGATAATCTTTCTTGGTAACAAAGTTATCCACGACGAAGAAATAAAAGCCGTAATGGAGACAAAAGAAAAAGGTCCTTTTAGTTTTATGTCTGGTTCTGGTTCTTACAAAGAGAACTCTGTAGATATAGATAGAGAAAGGATAGCTTTTTATTATACTACTAGAGGCTATCCTCATGCACAGGTGGCTGGACCAATTACTCACGTTACTCCAGACAAAAAATGGATATATCTTACCTACACTATAGATGAAGGACAAAAATATGATTTTGGAGAAGTTAAGTTCAAAACAGATGATGTTCTTTATACAGAAGAGGAGTTAAGGGAAAAATTAGTCATAGAACCCGGTGATCTATATAATTCAATGAAGGTAAGGCAACAGATAATAACTTATCAAAACTTGTATGGTGATAAAGGTTATGCTTTTACCAACGTAGTACCTGTACCAGAATATGATGAGGATGAAAAAAGAGTTAATTTCTTATTTGAGATAGATAAAGGAAGAAAAGCATATTTTGGTAAGTTCAAGATAACAGGTAATGCAAAAACCAGAGATAAGGTAATAAGAAGAGAATTAAGGATCAACGAGGGTGAGTTATATAACAACTCAAGCAAAGAGCTTTCTAGAGAAAAAATAATGTCATTAGGTTATTTTGATGAAGTTAACTTCACTCAATATGTACCTAAAAATGCAGATGGGTCTTCTGCTCAAGACGTTCTTAATATAGATATAGAAGTAAAAGAAAAATCCTCTACTGGTCAGTTCATGGTGTCTGCTGGTTACAGTACCTATGAAGGTTTTGTTACGATGTTACAGGTTCAAGAGAATAACTTTCTTGGATATGGACAAACAGTTACATTAAGGGCCAGCCTTAGTAAGATATCTAAGTTGTACTATTTAAGTTTTTATGACCCATATTTTTTGAATTCAAATTGGGGATGGGGACTTGATCTTTATAGAGAGAGTAGAGAAGCAATAGCTTATGAAACGATACGTACTGGTTTCGATACAAGATTCAGTTATCCATTAACTGATTTTGTAAGAATATATTTTATGTATAAATTGGAAGAATCAAAAACAAAATGGATAGAATCTTTGTCTAACATTTTTGATCCTAAAGTGGAAAATGGTGCAAGAAGTTCTATAACTACAACGCTAGAAAATGATTCTAGAAATGATAGATTAAACCCTACCAGGGGACTTTATAATGCTTTATCATCTGAAGTAGCTGGTGTTGGTGGTGACAAGAGGTTCGTAAAAACGATCTTTGATAACAGGTTCTATCAGGGCTTCTATTTTAACACGGTATTCAGGGCAAGGCTCTTGTTTGGTAATGTGTTCGGATACGGTGGTAAAACACTACCTTATAGCGAAAGATTCCTTATGGGAGGTATTGACAACCTAAGGGGATATGATTATCTAAGCCTTGGACCACAAGTTAAGGACAGCAACGGTGTTTACTATGCGGTTGGAGGAAAGAACGAGATACTTGCTACTGCAGAACTTGAATTTCCTATAGTAAGTTCAGCAGGGATAAGAGGTGTAGTTTTTCTTGATGCAGGTAATGCTTTTGACAATTTCACACATGGGCTAAGCACAGATATGCCTTTAAGGTATAACTGGGGAGCTGGTGTTAGATGGAATTCTCCAATGGGTCCTTTAAGGTTTGAATGGGGTGTTCCTATTGCAAGAAAACCGGGAGAGAGCAGGACAGTGTTCCAATTCATGATAGGACCATCGTTCTAATATAGCTTATTATTTATAAGGGAGGATATTTTATGTTTAAAAGATTATTTTTTGCAGTGGCTCTAATTTTTGCAGGTCAAGCTTTTGCTAGTTATGCAACAGTTGATATGCAAATGGCGTTAGAAACAATTAAAGACGGTGTGAAGGCTAAAGCTAAACTCGAGAAAGAATTCAAAGAAAAACAAACTATGCTTAAGGCTAAAGAGGAAGAGATAAAAAAACTTACCGAGAATTATCGTAAACAACAGTCAGCGATGAGTGAACAAAAAAGAGCACAAAAGGAACAAGAGATACAGGGCAAGATGATGGATTTCCAAAACACTATGCAACAAGCACAGGCTCAGATGCAGCAAAGAGAGATACAACTTACAAAACCTATCATAGAGTCACTAAGAACTACTATCAAGGAAGTTGCTGAAAAGAGCAAACTTGAGCTTGTTTATGAGAAGAACCAAAGTGGTATCTTTTATTCAAAAGATGCTAAAGATATAACCAACGACGTTATAAAGAGGTATAACGAAGTACACAAATAATGAAAGTAAAGGATATAGCAAAACTTTACAACGCAGAGGCCTTTGGCGATCTAAATTCAGAGGTCATAACCGTTGATGAACTTTGTGGGAAGAAGAGCTCTGCTCTTGGCTTCATAGGAGAAGAACAATATCTTAAGCAACTATCTGGTTCAACAGCTAAAGTCCTTTTGGTAGAGAATAACCTTAACAACAAGTTGCTTGATGAGTGGTTAGCTATAGAAGCTGGAAGAGCATACATAAAGATCAAAAATGCCTATAGGGTCTTTATAAAACTTACTTACAAATTGCTTAGCAAAGACGAATTAGAGATACAAACTCCTGTTGAGCAAAGAAAAGAATATCCGGGAGTTTATTTTGGCAAAAATGTAATTATAGGTAAAGACGTAAAGCTCTTTCCGGGTGTCGTTATTATGGACGATTGTACTATAGGTGATTCAAGCATAATTTATCCTAATGTAACTGTATATAAGAACACAAGGATAGGTAAGAGAGCAATAATAGGTTCTGGTACCGTGCTTGGATCTGATGGTTTTGGCTTTGTAAAGGATGAGGATGGGAGTTTATTAAAAGTTCCACATCTTGGTGGTCTTGTTATAGAGGACGATGTAGAGATCGGTTCTAATACCAGTGTAGACAGGGGTACCTTGGGCGATACTTTAATAAGAAAAGGTACCAAGATAGATAATCTAGTACAGGTCGCTCACAACTGCATACTTGGAGAGAACAATATACTTTGTGGAATGGTCGGTCTTAGCGGAAGTACAGAGTTGGGTAATAACGTTATCATGGGTGCTAATTCTGGTACGAAAGGTCATATTAAGATAGGCGATAATTGCATAGTAACAGCAAGGACAAGTGTTTCAAAAGACCTTAAACCCGGGAGCGAAGTAAAAGGTATATATCCGGCACGTCCTATAGCAGAAGAACTAAAGATACAAACACTGGTTGGAAAACTTCCAGAGCTGTATGAAAGAATAAAGAAGTTAGAGAAGGGAGAAAAGTAATGATCAAAAAAGAAACAGTAAGACCGGGGAAGAACTTTAGTCTAGAGAGAGTGATGTCTGTTTTGCCACACAGAGACCCGTTCCTACTAATAGATTCTGTTGATGAAATTATAGATACTGTTCCGGGACAAAAAAAAGGTAGAAAAATAATAGCTACAAGAAAAATAAAAGACGATGAGTTCTATTTTAAGGGACATTTTCCGGGTAAACCAGTTATGCCGGGTGTGCTTATGGTAGAAACCATGGCTCAGGTTGGCGCTTTTGGTATGTACGACTACGACGACCATGGTCCAGATTATGCAGTTCTTTTTCTTGGTTGCGATAATGTAAGGTTCAGGAAAGTGGTTACACCGGGCATGACAATAAAAATAGAGGTAGACGTTGTAACTTATTCACCTTCAAGATCAAAATTCCACGGTGTAGTTAAAGATGCTAATACAGGGGAACTTTGTTGTGAAGCTGATATGATAGCCGCATCTGGTACGCTTGCAAACAGGGGGTAAGGGAATAATGTCAAAGATACATTCAACTGCGATAGTCGATAAGAATGCAAAATTAGCTAACAACGTAGAAGTTGGTCCTTATTGTATAATAGGTCCTAATGTAGAGATAGGAGAAGGCACTATTCTTGTGTCACATGTAGTTGTTGATGGTCATACAAAGATCGGCAAGAATAATCGTATAACACCATTTGCTTCAATTGGGCAACCACCACAGGATCTGAAATATAAGGGAGAAGCTACTCGTGTAGAGATAGGTGATAACAACATAATCAGGGAATATGTCACTATAAATTGTGGTACAGTTGGAGGCCACGCTGTAACCGTAGTTGGTAATAACAACATGTTAATGGCCTATTCACATGTAGCGCATGACTGTGTCGTTAATAATAATGTTGTAATGGCAAATAACGTGTCTTTAGCGGGACACGTAGTTATAGAGGATTACGTCGTACTTGGAGGCTTTACGGGTGTTACACAATTCAATAGAGTAGGAAAACATGCTTTTATTGGAGCATATTCATTAATACGACAGGATTTTCCTCCATTTTTTACAGGCAAGGGTTTGGATGATTTTAGTGTACAATCCGTTAATGCAGTAGGACTTTCTAGACGTGGTTTTTCTGAAGAAACGATTAGGGAACTAAAAAATGCATACAAGCTGTTATACGTTAAAAAAGGTTTGGTTCTTAAAGACGCTGTTGATAAATTAAAAGAACAGGCAAAGGATAGTGCAGAACTTGCATATCTTTTAGATTTTATTTTAAGTAGTAAGACCGGTATAGTGAGGTAAGGATGTTAAGAGCAGGGGTCATAGGTGTTGGTCATCTTGGAAGATTCCATGCACAAAAATATTCTGATATGGAAGGTGTTAAGCTAGAAGGTGTTTATGATACTAATGCTGACAGAGCAAGGCTTGTGGCAGAAGAATGTAAGACCAAAGTTTTTGCTACAACCACAGAGCTTCTTGATAATGTAGACATTGTTAGTATAGCTACTCCAGCGACTAATCATCACGGCGTAGCCAAAGAGGCTTTATCAAAAGGAGTACATTGTTTAATAGAAAAACCTTTTACTAGGACCGTAGAAGAAGCAAAAGACCTAATGAACATAGCGTTAAAACATAAAGCTAAAATACAAATAGGTCATCTTGAGCGTTTTAATACAGTTATGAGTGGTGGAGCAGATCTTTTTAAAGATCCAAGGTTCATAGAGTGCCAAAGACTTGCTCCTTTTACAGCAAGAAGCACAGATATAAACGTAATTTTGGACCTTATGATACACGACATAGATTTGGTCCAAGGAATAGTTAAAAGTCCTATAAAAGATATAGACGCTATTGGGGTACCTGTGCTTACCGATAAAGTGGATATAGCTCATGCAAAGATAGAATTTGAGAACGGTGTTATGGCAAATCTTACGGCAAGCAGGATATCACAAAAAGTGTTTAGAAAGATGAGATTGTTCCAACGTTACAGCTATGTTGGGCTTGATTTCCAAAAAGGTGATGTAGAAGTATTTGAAAGGGTGAACAAAGATGGTGTTTTTCATATAGAAGGCAAGACGATGCCATTTGGTAGCACAGATGCATTAAGAAAAGAAATAAGTGCCTTTGTTTCTTCTGTAAGGGATAATACTCCAGTCGCTGTAAGTGCCCAAGATGCTCTTTTAGCGTTGCAGACAGCATACAAAATAATAGAGAAAATAGAATTTAGAATGGTAAATTTATGAAACGCGTCCTTATTTCGGCAGGAGAAGCTTCTAGCGATGTTCATGCCGCCAATCTGGTTAGAGCTTTTTGTAATAACTACGGCCATGATGTTGAATTTTCTGGTCTTGGTGGAGAGAAATTAATATCTACAGGCAACTTTACTCCAGAATATTATAACAGAGAATTTGCAGTATCTGGTCTCATGGAACTTGGGACAAGGATACCTTTGATATATTCAGCCTTAAGACATTTTAAAAGGATGGCTAGTTTTGGGGCTTATAACGCCGCTGTACTTTTAGATTATCCAGATTTTAACATGCCGCTAGCAAAACATCTTATGAAATGTGGCATCCCAGTAATATATTACATAAGTCCACAAGTCTGGGTGTGGAGAAAGTCTAGAGCAGAAAAATTAAAGGCTATTAGTAGCGAGATACTTACGATCTTTCCTTTTGAGAAGGATTTTTATGCAGGGAGAGGAATTGATGTTAAATATGTAGGGCATCCTTTAATAGATGAGTTTGATACTTATAAGAAAAGAGCTGATCTTGCGTCTATAAGGGATGAATTCAAAATATCAAAAGAACAGAAAATAATAGCTGTTCTACCGGGTAGTAGACATGGAGAGATAAAATATATACTTCCAATAATAGAAAAAGTTTGTTCCATAGTTAAAGAGAATTACAATGGTGATCTTAAATTCTTAATGCCAGTAGCTCCCACATTGAAGAAAGATGATATTTGTTTTACTCATCCATCAAGCAAAACCTTGATACAGATAATAGACGGTGCTAGATCTTATGATGTTTACTCTGTAAGTGACTATGCTGTTCTTGCTTCTGGAACGGCAACAGTAGAAGCCGCCCTTTTTGGTGTTCCTATGAGTGTTGTATATAAAGTTTCACCTGTGTCTGCTTTCTTATTCCGTCATTTTGTTAGATACAAAGATCCAATAGGCATGGTCAATCTTTTACTTGGTAAAGACACTGTTAAGGAATTTTTCCAAGAAAAAGCTGATCCTGAACTTGTTGCAGGGGATGTGCTTAGTTATTTGAACGACGAGGGTCCTCGTCTTAAAAAGAGTAACGAACTTAAAAAGATACACGAACTTCTTTATACTGGTAACAGCGCATCAAGTAATGTTGCGCAAATATTGTCAAAGTATCTATGAGGTGTGAGTGATGCTTAGACGTGTATTAGCATTTATTTTTAAATACATAATAAAACTTAGGGTATTGTTCTATGATAAAGGGATATTTAAAAAAGTAAAAGTTCCTGTAAAAGTAATATCCGTAGGCAATATTAGTGTAGGTGGGGCTGGAAAAACACCTCTATCAATATGGATAACTCAAGAACTCTCTGAACGTGGTCTTAAAACAGCTTTGCTGGAAAAAGGTTACAAGAGTCCTTTAAAGAAAGATGAAATACTAATTCTAGACCCTAATATTAAAAAACCAAGAACAGATATAATAGGTGATGAAGCGGCCATGGCGCTAAGGAATCTAAAAACAGGTTCTTTGTTGTGTGTTTCCAAAAGTAAAAGTAATGGTGCATTAGAGCTGTATAAACAAGTGAGTGATTTAAAATATATAGTAGTTGATGATGGTTTTCAGCACCTAAGATTAGAAAGACAACTTGATGTAGTTTTAATGTCTAAGAACATGGCTTTTAAGGATAAGATGATTCCAGTGGGTCGTTTGAGAGAACCTTATGATTCTCTAAAAAGGGCAGATGTCCTTTTATTTACAAAAACTGACGGTATAGATAATGTAAATAAAAAAGATCTTTTAGAAAAAGCTTTGGCTTTTAACCCTTCGTTAAAGGTGTTTTTTGCTACTACGAAATTATTAAGTACAGCTTCATTTAATAACAAAAAAATACTTCCTGTTTCCTCTGTTTCTGATTACAAATTTTTGCATTCAAAGCTAAAAGAAGCTGGAGGCCTTTTTAGCGAATATATAGCATATCCAGATCACTATGCTTATAATTCTCATAATATAGAGCATATAGTGTCAACATTTAATAAGGGTGGAATGGATTTTATTGTCTATACTAGCAAAGATGCTGTTAAAATAAAGGACATACTTGATAACAAAGGGATACCATCTATAGAGGTTTGGTACGAACACTTAATAGAAGGTAAAGAGGAGTTCCTTAAACTTTGTATGGCTTAATAAAAATATTATTTTTTCCTTTAAAGTTTATGCCAAGAAGGCTGGAACTTTTTCTTGGACGTATCTTGGGCTTGTTATTAAGATGCTGTAGTTTTAGAACTAAGATAGTAAGAGCTAATCTTTCTTTGGCATATAAGGACAAAGAAGCTAGCAAAATAGAGATAAATAACTATATACATTATGGTCGTCTTATTTTTGAGTTGCTGCATATTCCTTTTGATGGATTAAGGTTCGCAAAAAAGAACGTAAGAGTAGAGGGTTATGAGCACATAGAAAGAGCTCTTTCTAAAGGTAAGGGTGTGTTCCTTTTATCTGCTCACACAGGATATTGGGAAATAATGAGTGTTATGGCCGCCATATATTGTCTTCCTATATATATAGTTACAAAGTATTTCCGTATTAAGTTGTTAGATAGAATATGGGTTAAAAGTAGAGAATCCTATGGTGTTAAACTTATAAATGAAACAAAGAGCGCAAGAGAGATAATAAAGGCCTTAAAGAATAACGGTGCTGTAGGTTTTGTGATGGATCAATTTATGGGACCACCAAATGGAGTGAGGGTTAACTTTTTTTCTCACCCAGCGTGGAGTATGTCTAGTCTTGCTTGGTTTGTAGCCCATACTGGAGCCTCTGTAGTGCCTGTGTTCAATCATAGGAACAGCGATGGAACTTTTACTATTAAAGTTCTAGAAGAAATAAAGTTTGCTAGAACAGGTTCTGATGATGGAGATATCATATATAATACGCAGATATATAATGACGTAGTAGAACAGGCTATTAGGGAATATCCAGATCAGTGGCTCTGGATACACAGGAGGTGGAAGCGTGTTAAAGAGGACGCTTAATCCCAAGTATCTAGTGTTTTTTCTTTTATTTATTTGTTCTTGTGCCACTTTAAGAAAGGAATATATAGAAATACCAAAAGATGTTAATTCTGAGGCTGTAGTTAAAGAAATTCCCAAAGAACAACAAAAAGAACCAGATAAGATAACGGTAGTTAGTTCTGATCACATTAAGGAAGACATAGTAAAGGAAGAGCCAAAAAAAACCAACAAAGTAAAAGGCAAATCAAGCACAGCAAATACAGTTAAAAAGCCAGAGCCTCTTAAAAGGGTGGTAAAAAATCCTTTTAAGATAGGAGAAAAAATACGTTGGGACCTGTACTACATAGGTATAAAAGCTGCAACACTAACCGTAGAGATAAAGCCCTTTGTTGAACTTAATGGGAAAAAAGCATTTCATTTTAATGGGGTTGCAGAAACTACTTCTTTAATGAAATATATATATAGAGTGTACGACGTAATAGATTCATACGTTGATTATGAAAGTTTTGTTCCTCTTAAAATGACTCTCACAATGAGTGAGAGTAAACAAAATGTATCTATGGTTCTTAATTACGATCATGTTAAGGGCAGGTCTAAGTTCTGGAAAAAAAGAATAGATTCAAAACGAGTAGCTACAGAAACCAAACGTAATGATGAATTCACTCCGATGGCTCAAGATATTTTTTCTGCATTATATTATATGAGGACCCATGAACTTAAAGTGGGAGATAAGGTTAAATATGTGGTACACGATAACGGCAAAAATTGGAACATGACACTCTCCGTCGTTAAAGAAGAAAAGATATGGACAAGGCTTGGAGATGTTAATTCTGTCCTAATACATCCAACGGTAGAAAGGAATGGTGAAAAATTCACCAAGGGGAGTATGTACATCTGGGTTACTAATGATGAAAGGAAGATACCTCTTAAATTTGAAGCAGAGGTTAAAATAGGGTCTATGAAAGGATACATAAAGGATTACATAGTGCCCAAGAAGTAGGAGGTTTTTTATATGGACCAATTCATAAAATTAGCCATAGAAGAGGCAAAAAAAGGACTTAAAGAGGGTGGTATACCAATAGGCTCTGTTCTTGTTAAAGACGGTAAAGTAATGGCTTCTGGGCATAATAAAAGGGTGCAAGAAAATAACCCCATGGTACACGCAGAAATAGATTGTCTTATGAAAGCAGGAAGAATTGGTTCTTATAAAGGGACTGTTCTTTATTCAACTCTCATGCCTTGTTATCTTTGTGCAGGAGCCGTGGTACAGTTTGGTATAAAAAAAGTTATAGCTGGTGAATCAAAAACTTTTGAGGGTGCAAGATCATTCATGGAAGAGCACGGCGTAGAGGTTGTAGATCTTGATCTGGATGAATGTAAATCTATGATGAATGATTTTATAGCTAAAAGACCAGAACTATGGAGGGAAGACATTGGTACTTTATAAAGAATTAACTTCGCTAATAGGTGGTACACCTTTATTAGAGTTGAACATAGGAAGAGTAGGGTCTAATCGTGTTTTTGGAAAAATGGAGAACATGAACCCACTTGCAAGCGTAAAAGATAGACTTGCCTTTGCTATGATAACAGACGCTGAAAAAAGAGGAGTACTCAAGTCTGGAATGACCTTGGTTGAGCCTACTAGTGGAAATACAGGTATAGCACTTTCATATATTGGTGCTTTAAGAGGCTATAAAGTAAAACTTGTAATGCCAGAAAGCATGAGCATTGAAAGAAGAAAAATAATGAGCGCTTTTGGTGCCGAGCTAATACTTACTCCAAAAGAAAAGGGAATGAGCGGCGCTGTAGAAGAGGCAAAAAAAATAATTAGTAAAGATGCTGATGCAATAATGCTTGATCAATTCTCTAATCCTGCTGGACCAAAATTCCATTATGATACTACTGGTCCAGAAATTGTTAGTGATCTTGGAAGAGTGCCAGATATTTTTGTAGCTGGTGTTGGTACTGGTTCAACCATAAGTGGTGTTGGAAAAAAACTTAAAGAACTTAACCCAAAGGTAAAAATAATTGCAGTAGAGCCAAAAGCTTCTTGTGTACTTTCTGGCGGTAAGCCCGGCCCACATAAGATACAGGGCATAGGTGCAGGTTTTATTCCAAAAGTTTTAGATTTAAGTGTAGTGGATGAAATCTTACAAGTTAATGAAGATGATGCCATAAATACAGCTAAGCGCATGATGCTTACTGATGGTGTTTTTGCGGGTATTTCTGCGGGTGCAAATGTGTGGTCTGCAATGAGTTTAGCAACGAGACCAGAACACATGAATAGTTCAATAGTTACAATAATTTGCGATACAGCAGAGCGCTATTTATCTACAGATTTGTTTAAATAATTTAATTTATTATTTTAATTGACTTAGATTAACTTATTTGATATAATTCAAATTAAGTAAGTATTCTGTTTTCTAGAGAAATAGTAGGCCAAGGTAGTACGTTCAGGGAGGGCCATTAAAATGAGTAGATTTGTTTTTTTGTTTTCTTTAATTTTTTTATTGTCTTCATGTA
>CAYPMK010000025.1:14430-21462 GCA_964411885.1 uncultured Bdellovibrionales bacterium | reverse complement strand
ATTTATTATTCTCAATTATCTTGTTAGTATTGATGTTGTGGTATATTATTGCCAGTGTTAATTGAGTACGACATTAGGAGGGACCATGGATAAGGATTTTGTTAAGAAAGCGTTAAAAGACCTTGCTTCTCTTTATGCTATACCGTCTTATGAGGATTCTGTAAAAAATTACATCATGAAGAACCTTAAAGGGACTAGAGCAAAGATGGAAGTTAATAACTTGGGTTGTCTTATTGTTGAGTTCGAGGGTAAAAATCCAAAAAAAGGGAAAGTAATGCTTGATGCACATATGGACGAAGTAGGTTTTGTTGTTCAGTACGTAGATAAAAATGGTTTTTTAAGAATAGTTGCTTATGGGAATATAGATGCCAGAGTCGTACCAAGTCAAAAATTAGTAGTACACTCAAGTAATGGTAAAACTTTTGATGGTGTAGTTGGTATGTTGCCTCCTCATGTTACAGCGGGTAAAGAAGCTACAGTAATACCCTTGGACCAACTTTATGTTGATTGTGGGTTTAAATCTGATTCAGAAGTTGAAAAAGCAGGAATAAGGGTGGGGAGCATGGTAACTTTCCCTGCTAATTTTACAGAACTTATGAATGGTAGATTTAGCTCTAAGGCACTCGATAACAGAGTTGCTTGTGCGGTATTACTTGGTCTTGCAAAACACTTGCACAACACGATAACAGAAAGAAACATTGTTCTCTCTTTTTCTGTTCAAGAAGAAGGTGGTCTTAAAGGTATCGCCTCTGTAGTCCAAAAAGTAAAACCAGAGTATGCTCTGGTTGTTGAATGCACAACAGCTTGTGATGTTCCCGGAGTATCTGATGAAAAGAAAGTGGCTAAAATGGGAGCAGGAATAGCTTTTACAGTGGCTGATAATACAGGATACATCTTGCCACAAACAGTTGAACATTTAATAAAAACAGCAAAATCAAAGAAAATAAAACATCAAATAAAGACCCCAAGGTTTGGAGGCACTAATGCAGGTGCTCTATATGGAGCTTACGAGGGTGTAAAAACAGGTATTGCGGCTGTTCCTTCAAGATACATACATTCTCCTGTTAGTGTTTGTGAATGGAGTGATGTTTTTGCTATGTTCGATTTCGTTAAAGCATATTCAAAATCTTTATAAGGAGCACATATGTTACTTGTCCTTACTCTGATAACTCCTTTGCTAATGGCTACCTCTACAAGCCCAGAGCCTGTCGTAAAAGCAAAACCTCCTGTAGAAAAGATCCAGTTGAATGCCCCTTATGAACAGGAAGTAAGGAACTTGGCAGTAAAAATAGAGAGTTTAATGTCGTCAGCCATTATAAAGCCTGAATTTGAAGACGAATATCTTAAGAGTACAGATCTTCCCGTGGTATTAAGAGAGAATTTTAAACTACGGTATAAATCACTAAAAGATATAAACAAGATGAAAGAATTAGGAAGAGTTAAAGAGTCTGGCAATGGATTCTTAGAGGTAGATGATCTTGCTTCTGTAGACGATAAAGACAAAGTCCGTTCTGAGAATTCTAACAGAGCAGAACTTTACAACTTGATAGCAAGTACTTTAAACATTAACGATGAAAAGGATAAAGCAAGGATACCCTTCATATATAGCGATGTTATCTCTAACATAAAAGACTACACTTTTGCAGAAGATGTATCTAGCGCAAAAAAGATAAATGAAAATATAATAACCTCAACCCCCACTATTTATAAGTATGATATGGTGAAAAATGTCCTTTTTAAGACGCTAAAAGAACAAGCTTTTGAATATGACACAAAAGAACAAAAGAATTTTAATGGTTCTGTAACAGTTAACTACAAGTGTAATAATGCAGAAAAAAGGTCTTTCATCTTAAAGCTCTGCCAAATAAAAGATGGAAAACTCAATGATTGTAAGAACTCAGATGAAGCTTCTTTATATTCTACGATCAGCGACGGGAGTATGGTTTGGGTAGAAAAAGGTGTAGATAAAAAGAAAACACTAGTTATTCCAGATACAAGGAGTGAGGATCAATATATTAGACTATGCCCAACTGATGAGCAGGATTTTGGATTTATAGAGAGATTATCAAATAATTTAATATTAGAAGAAGAGCAGGAAAAAATACGTATACAAGAAGAAAAAAAGAAAAAAGCTGAAGAAGCAAAAAAGAAAGCATTAAAAAATAAAAAATCTAAAGATAAAAAAGGCAAAAAGAAAAAATAAGTTCGCTATTGACATAGTTTTTAAAAAAATATAATTGTTCGTAATAAATTTAAAAATCTGGAGGGAAACCCTTAAATGAAGAAACTTTTTTTAGTAATGGCAGTAGCTCTTGTTGCAACAACAGCTTCTGCAGCAATGAACAGCAACGATTGGAAGTTTGAGCCTACACTTGGGCCATCTTTGAACATCAAGAACTCAGCCAATCGTTTTGGCATGAACTTTAAGATGGGAAAAGAGATCTTTGGTTTTCAATTGGGAATGGCTTTTGCAGGAACACCAAAAGTAATGGTAAAACCAGCTTTTGTATTTGAGTATCCTTTCTACTTCACTTTCTCAAAAAAGAACGATTTTTCTGTAGGACCTACAGCTAACATCGGCCCAGTATTCGGTTTTAGTGGAGCTACAATGGTAGACTTCATAAGCCTAGGTATTGGTTGCAGAACTGCTTATCAGATCACCAACAGTTTTGGTGTTGTGGCAGAGCTTTTCAACATGGACATGGGTTTTGTTCAGTGGGTAAAAGGCGCTGGAGTTAATGGTAATACATGGATAGCTTACAATATGAAGTTCGGTGTATTCATGTTATTCTAACTAAATAACTTTATAACTAACTTAAAAAGCCTACAGGTTTAAAGCCTGTAGGCTTTTTTGCATAAAATCTCTTTACTGTTATAGATACTAGTATTAATAATTCTATATTCAAAATTCTAGGGGTATAGGAATGGACTACGATCACAAAACAATTAGCTTAAAATGGCAAAAAAAGTGGGAAAAAGAACATTCTTTTAAAGCAACAGAAGATAACTCTAAAAAGAAATATTATTGCTTAGAGATGTTCCCATATCCTTCTGGAAAACTCCATATGGGACACGTAAGGAATTATGCAATTGGAGACGCTGTAGCAAGGTATAAGACCATGAGAGGTTTTAATGTGTTACATCCTTTTGGATGGGATTCTTTTGGTCTTCCAGCAGAGAACGCCGCTATAAAACATGGAGTACATCCAGCAGAGTGGACTTATAAAAACATAGACACAATGCGAGGGCAGATAAAAGCATTGGGGTTTGCATACGACTGGGACAGAGAAGTAACCACTTGTAGACCAGAATATTATAAGTGGGAGCAACTTTTTTTCATAAAAATGTATGAAAAAGGCTTGGCATATAAAAAGAAAAGCTCTGTTAACTGGTGCGAAACCTGTAATACGGTACTAGCTAATGAGCAGGTACAAGATGGTAAATGTTGGCGCTGTAGCAAAAATATCATTACAAAAGAAATAGAGCAGTGGTTCTTAAGAATAAGCAATTATGCCCAAGAGCTTCTTGATGGTCTAGACACTTTAACAGGCTGGCCAGAAAGAGTAAGGACCATGCAAAAGAACTGGATAGGTAGATCAGAAGGCGTAGAAGTAGATTTTGCTATAAAGAACAGCGATAAGAAATTAAGGATATATACAACAAGACCAGACACCATATATGGTGTTACTTTTATGAGTATCGCTCCAGAGCATCCAATGCTGGCTAGTCTTTGTAAAGGCACAGCACAAGAAAAAGAGGTTCTTTCTTTTGTTGAAAGGATGAGACGTACTAGCAAAATAGAACGTACTGCAGAAGGGGGTCTAAAAGAGGGTGTGTTCACAGGTTCTTATGCAATAAATCCTTTGAACAACCAAGAAGTTCCTATCTATACAGCTAATTTTGTTCTTATGGATTATGGTACAGGAGCTGTAATGGCTGTTCCTGCACATGATACAAGGGATTTTGATTTCGCAAAAAAATATAATATCCCTATAAAAAGAGTTATATTCAAAGATTCTGCTAATGAAGAATTATCCTCTGCATATACAGAGGTTGGTACTATGACAAACTCTGCAGAATTTGATGGACTTAATAGCGACGTAGCTATGCTTAAGATAGCAGAACACATAGAGAAAAAAGGGCTTGGTAAAAGGACATTTAATTACAGATTAAAAGATTGGGGAATAAGCAGGCAACGATACTGGGGTTGTCCGATCCCAATAATATACTGTGAAAAATGTGGTGTAGTAACTGTACCAGAAAAAGAACTTCCAGTAGTACTTCCAGAAGACGCAAAACTTTCTGCAATAGGAGATGATCCTTTATCTAAAGTAGAAAGCTTTGTTAATACCAAGTGCCCAAAGTGTGGGGGCTCTGCAAGAAGAGAAACAGAGACTATGGACACTTTTGTAGAATCATCTTGGTATTATGCAAGATATACTTGTCCAGACGATGACAAGAACGGAATCGATAAAAAAAGGGCTGATTATTGGCTGCCTGTTGACCAGTACATAGGTGGTATAGAACATGCCTGTATGCATCTTCTTTACGCAAGGTTCTTTCACAAGGTCCTGAGAGACATGGGATACTTATCCAGCAACGAACCAGCCACTAACCTTTTAACACAAGGAATGGTCATTAAAGACGGCAGTAAAATGAGTAAATCCCTAGGGAACGTAGTTGATCCAGATTACATAATAGAAAAATATGGAGCAGACACAGCAAGGATGTTTATGTTGTTTGCTTCTCCACCAGAAAAAGACCTTGATTGGAACGATAAAGGTGTAGAAGGTTGTCATAGATTTATCTCTCGCGTTTGGCGTCTAATAGACAATAATCTAGACATCATAAAGCACACATACAAAATGGATGTAAAAGAACTTTCTAGTGAATCAAAAAAGCTGAGAAATCTTACACACAAGACAATAAAAAAATTAACCGAGGACCTTGATGCTTTTGGCTTTAATACATCCATCTCGTTCATGATGGAATTGGTCAATGAAATGTACAAGCTAGATGTAAGCAAGTTTGAAAAAGAAAGTGATAAAGCAGTACTTAAAGAAACCTTTAATGCTTTGGTATTAATGTTGTGTCCATTTGCACCACATACAGCCTGTGAACTTTGGGAACTTATGGGTCATAAAACAGACGCAGCTAAAGAAACTTGGCCCATATTTGATACAGAAGCTGTAAAGGACGATAAAAAATTAGTAGTTATACAGATAAATGGAAAACTTAGGGGTAAAATAGAAGTACCTGCTGGAACTTCAGAAGAGATTGTTAAAGAGATGGCTTTTAATGAAGAAAGTGTTAAAAAATATCTAGAAGGAAAGGAAGTAAAAAAAGTAATTTATGTGGAAGGTAAACTGCTTAGCATTGCTGTTAGTGGTAACTAGCTCCTGTAGTTACAGCTTAACATCTTTAAAAAATCCGTGGGAAAAGGACGGGATAAAGACCGTTAGTGTCCCTGTTTTTAAAAATCAGACCATGGAGGGCGGGGCAGAGGTAGATTTTTCTAACTCACTAAGGTTGTACCTTACATCAAGAAGTGGAAAATTAAAATATGTTACAGGCTCTGCAGATGCAAGAATAGAGGGTGAGGTACAAAAGATCACACTTAACCCTGCAAGTATCCAGTTTGGAACGGAACAAACAGAGATTCAAGGTGGGCTACCTAAGGATAGATTACTCGCTGTTAGTTACACACTTTATGCAACAGTAAGACTAACCATGATACGAAACAAGGACCAAAAAGTACTTTGGAGCAGTTCCTTTACACAGTCAAAGAACATGAAGAGTGGTTCATATACAGATCAAAGAAGAACATCAAATATATTCATAAAAGAAAGTGCAAAAAGAGAGACTATTAGAGAGCTTGCAGATACCATGATGCTTTTAGCCGTGGATTCACTGCTAACGGAGTATTAAATGGCAAGAAAAGCAAGCACACAGAATACAGCAGATTTTCTTAAAGAACTTAAAGACCTTTCAAAACTATCAAGTGATGCAAATTCTAGGGAACAGGTTATTTCGTCGTTGAACAGGATATATCTTATTCATGGTGAAGAATATTTCATTAGGGAAAGGGCTACAAAACGATTAAAAGAAATAGCGCAAAACCTTAGTTTTGGCATAGAAAGGGTTACTTTTGACAAGATAAACATGGAAGACTGGACCAGCTCTTTGTACGACGTATCTATGTTCAATCCTGCAAAACTAGTAATAGCCTCTGAACTATCTGATCTTAACGAGGCACAACTTGAAATACTGTTGAAATACCTTAAAGATCCTTCTCCTGATGTGATACTTCTGCTTTTGTCAAACAAGATAGATAAAAGAAAAAAAACTAGTACAGAAATAATCAAAAAAGCAAAAACTTTTGAGGCTGAAAGCCCAGATACCAACACTTATCCAAAATGGATAAAGGCCTTTGCAAGTGAAAGAGGGAAAGCCATAGATGACAATGCCGTTGAATATCTTAAAACAAGATATGAAGGTGACCTTGCAAGGATAGAAAAAGAAATAGAGAAGGCTTCTTCATATGTAGGCTCTAAAAGCATAATAAAAGAACAGGATATAGAATTCCTTACAACAGGAAATGCTGGCGTTAATATATTTCACATAACATCTTTCTTGAGAACAAAGAATAAAAAGAAATTCCTAGAAAGTATACATAAGCTTTTACAAGCCGGGGAAGCGCCAATAGTAATTAACACCATAATACATAAAAGAATAAAAAAACTATTGATGAGTAAGGATATTTTGGCAAGAGACCCTAATATTAGCGACAATGAGCTTGCAAAATTAATAGATTATAATACTTATTACCTAAGGGAGATAAAAACAGATCTTTTACATTATAGCACTCAAGAGTTGGCTAATATGTATAAAAGGTGTATGAACATAGACTCCCAGCTAAAAAGTTCTAGGAACGATGTTAATAACGTGTTTACTGTTGGTATGTTAAAACTTTTGGAGAGAAACTGATGTGTGGATTTGTTGGATTTGTTGGTAACTCAAACCTTAGTAGTG
>CAYPMK010000025.1:0-14330 GCA_964411885.1 uncultured Bdellovibrionales bacterium | reverse complement strand
TTTGATGCTGTAATAGCATTAAAAGAAACTTATAAGTACATAAAGGGAGCTTATTCCATATCTACAGCAATGATATTGGACGGTAAGCCGACCTTGATATGTGCAAGGGACCCTTACGGCATACGTCCTGCTGTGTGGGGAGAAAAGAACGGTGAATTCATGTGTGCAAGCGAGAGTGTTTGTTTGGATGCAGTTGATTTTGAACTTAAAGGAGAGATAGCTTCTGGAGAGGCTGTGTTCTTTAGAGTTGGAGAAGCTCCTCAAACACATTTAATAGAGAAAAGAGGAAAAACACCTTGCGTTTTTGAGAACATCTATTTTGCACGTCCTGATTCTGTTTATAACGAAAGATCTATCTATATGACTAGGATGGAGTTAGGAAGAACACTGGGAGAAGAATTAATAGCTAAGAAAGTCGATGTTGATGTCATAGTGCCTGTTCCAGATACCTCTGTCCCAGCGGCGTTAGAGATATCTAGAGTAATGGGAAAACCTTTTAGCGAAGGTCTTATCAAGAATAGATACAGTGCTAGAACATTTATTATGCCAACTCAAAGTAGTAGAGAAAATGCATTAAGGTTAAAACTTAACCCCATAAAAGCTCAAACAAAAGATAAAAAAGTATTATTGGTGGACGATAGCATAGTAAGGGGTACTACATTAAAAAGAATGGTGAGGTTGTTAAGGGACAAAGGTAAGGCCAGCGAGATACATGTAGCAATACATTGCCCGCCAGTCTTAAATCCATGTTTCTATGGGATAGATATGTCTGTACAGGAAGATCTTATTGCTCACAGAAAAAGCGTTAAGATAGGTCTTGCTGGAAAAAAAGTTTTGAATCTTGAAGAACAAAGACAACTTGAAAAAAGTGTTGCAGAACACCTTGGTGCAGATTCTGTAACATATCTTTCAATGGAAGGAACAAATAAGGTGTTCGGTAACGAAAGATGTGCAGCTTGTTTTGATGGAAACTATATGGTGGAAGTAGATAAACAGGCAATAGACGAGATCCGTAACGACAGAATGAGTATTAGTTGTAGCTTTAACAGTATCAATAATTAAAAATTGGAGGTTTTGCGATGGGAAGGATTAACACAGACAGACTTGTGAATACTTTTTGTGAATTGGTGAAAATACCAAGTGAATCAAGTAACGAAGCTCAGTTCATTGATTACATGGATAAGTTCTTTAAGATAGAGGGAGCAAAAACAAAGAAAGACGCATATGGTAACCTCATAGCAAGGTTTGCATCAAAAAATAGTAACAACAAAGATATAATAGGTTTTATTTGTCATGCTGATACTGTTAAACCGGGTGTTGGTATAAGACCTATCGTTGAATCAGACAAAATACGTTCTCATGGAGACACCATTCTTGCGGCAGACGACAAAGCAGGGCTTGCTGAAGTTATAGAAATGATAAGAACCGCACAAAAGCATCCTCCAATAGAAGTAATATTAACTAAAGAAGAAGAAATTGGTTCCTTAGGTTCTGTAAATTTGGATTATTCACTTGTTGCTTCAAAGATGGCTATCGTTCTTGATATGGAAAACATAGATGAAATAGTTGTTGGTGGACCAACACTTGTGGTAATGGACGTGTTCTTTAAAGGTAAACCTTCTCACGCAGGTATGGCTCCAGAAAAAGGTATTTCTGCCATATATGCAGCTTCAAAAGCTATATCACAATTAAGATTAGGAAAATTGGATGAAGAAAGCACAGCTAACGTTGGCGTAATACAGGGTGGAGAGATACGTAACGGTGTTCCTGAACATACAAAAGTAATGGCTGAATGTAGATCATTAGACCATGAAAAAGCAGTAAAAATAGCAGAAGAAATGGAAGCTATCTTTAAAAAAGCAGGACAAGAAGTTGGAGCAGAAGTTAAGATAGATAGAAGAATACCACTAAAGGCTTACAAATTAGACGTAAATTCTGATATAGTTAAACATGCAAAAGAAGCTCTTATAAGTAACGGTATAAAAGTAAAGACAACTATAATCAGGGGTGGCACAGATGCTACCCATTTTAACAGCCACGGTATTCCTACTGCAGTACTTGGTGTTGGTTACAGAGAAGAACATTCATGCACCGAGTATGTAATAATAAGCGATATGGAAGCGATGACTCATGCTATGGTCGATCTTGTAGAAAAACTTGCATAAAGGCTAACTTATTATGAATACAGAAAGACTTATAAGCACATTTTGTGAACTTGTAAAAATACCAAGTGAATCCCCAGATGATAAGGAATTCATCTCTTATGTAGAAAAATTCCTTAAAATAGAGGGATCAAAAACAAAGATAGATGCCTACGGTAATCTTATAGTTAAGTTCAAGGCAAAGAATTCTACTAATAAGACACCTATAGCTTTTTGTTGCCATGCAGATACAGTTAAACCCGGACGCAATATTAAACCAATAGTGGATTTGGAAAAAGGTATTATCAAAAGTGATGGGACCACTATACTGGGAGCAGACGATAAAGCTGGCATTGCAGAACTCATAGAAATGATACGTGCTGCAGAAAAACATCCTCCAATAGAAATAATAATAACAAGATGTGAAGAGATAGGTTCTCTTGGTGCAAAGAATTTGGACTTTTCACTACTGTCCTCTAAAGCCGCATATGTGCTTGATATGGATTCTCCAGATGAATTGGTGGTTGGTGAGGCAACTCACATACATATCGATGTTACATATACGGGTAAAAGCGCACATTCTGGAGTAGAACCAGAGAATGGTCTGTCTTCTATATTAACTGCAGTTGAAGCTCTTCATAAAATGAAATTAGGAAGACTTGATGAAGAATCTACTTCTAACGTTGGCGTATTTCAAGGCGGAGAAGCAAGGAACATAATACCAGAGCAAACAAAACTACAGGCTGAATGTAGATCATTAGATCATAAAAAAGCATTAAAAATAGCTGATGAAATGGAATCCATCTTTTTGGCGTCTGCAAAAGAGTCTGGTGCAAAAGTGGATATAGTAAGGGATATAGTATCAAGTGGATATAGAATAGATAAAGACGACGAAGTTGTTAAACTATATGCCTCTGCGCTAAAAAAGAATGGTATAGAACCAGACATAAAAAACATTACAGCAGGAACGGATGCTGCACTTTTTAATGAGAAAGGCGTAAAAGCTGTAGTGGTTGGCATAGGTTGTAGAAAGATACATTCAAAAGAAGAGTATGCGATAATATCTGAAATGGAAGTAGCTACAAAGACACTCATATCATTAGTAGAGGGGTTGGCTTAATGGATAAAGAGCGGTTGATAAATACTTTTTGTGATCTGGTCAAGATCCCTAGTGAGTCTCCAGATGACAAAGATTTTATTCTACACATGGAAAAAATCTTTGCCAAAGAAGGTGCAAAGACGACGATTGATGATTTTGGTAATTTAATTGCAAAATTACCTGCCAAGAACTCAAAAAGTACAGAAAGTTTATTTTTTTGTTGCCACGGAGATACAGTAAAGCCGGGTAAGAATATAAAACCTATAGTTGATAAAAAAGCAGATCGCATACACAGTGATGGCACTACCATTCTTGCCGCAGACGATAAAGCAGGAATAGCAGAAGTATTAGAGATGGTCCGTTCTGCAAAAAAACATCCACCACTAGAGATAGTCATAGCTAGATGCGAAGAAGTAAGTCCTTCTGGTGTTGAATTCCTAGACTATTCAAAACTTGAGTCAAAAATGGGTTATGTAGTCGATTTTGATACTCCAGAAGAAGTCATTATAGGTGGCCCAACTTACATAGTATTCAATGTAAAATATAAAGGTAGAAGTGCACACGCAGGCATGGCCCCAGAAAAAGGTATTTCTGGTGTGCAGTGCGCGGCAGAAGCTATAAGCAATCTTAAACTTGGAAGAATAGATGATCTTTCTACTGCCAACGTTGGTATTGTTAAGGGCGGCATAAACATGAACTCTATACCAGAAAGTTCAGAAATCTGGGCTGAGTGCAGAAGTATAGATGACAAACGAGCATGGGAAATAGCAGAAGAAATGAAAAAAATATTTAAGGCAGCTGCAGATAAATTTGGGGCACAAGTTGAAATAGACGTGAATACTTCTCTTACTGCATATACTATTCCAAAAGATGCTAGAGTTGTTAAAATAGCAGTTGAAGCAATAAGAAAGAATGGATTAAAGGAAGATGTGAAATATACCGCTGGTGGAACAGACGCAACACACATTAACCATTCAGGCATACAAAGTGCTGTACTTGGCGTTGGAGCAAGAAAAATGCATTCAACAGAAGAATACGCAATCATATCTGAAATGGAAAAAACAGCCAACATACTCATTACGCTAGTGGAGGATCTTGCATGATGAACTCCAAAAGACTTATAGATACTTTTTGTGAATTTGTAAAAATACCAAGTGAAGTTCCTAATGATATAGAATTTGTTTCTTATATGGAAAATTTATTAAAAAAAGAGGGTGCTACCACCAAGAAAGATACTTTTGGTAATTTAATAGCAAGTTTTCCAGCAAAAAATTCGAATAGCAGTGAGTTTATCGCTTTTTCATGTCACGCAGACACAGTTAAACCTGGTGTAGGAATAGAGCCTGTTATAGAGAATGGAATAATAAGGTCTAAGGGCGATACGATTTTAGGCGCAGATGACAAAGCAGGAATAGCAGTAGTTCTTGAAGCTCTTCGTTCTGCAAGCAAAAGGCCTCCAATAGAATTCATTATCACAAGATGTGAAGAAATCGGAACAGAAGGTTCATCTAAACTTGATTATTCTTTAGTAAGATCAAAAATAGCATATGTACTTGATGAAGAGGATATCCAAGAGCTCGTTATTGGTGCACCAACTAAATTTGCTTTCTATGTTGAGTATAAAGGATCTTCTGCACACGCAAGTGAACCAGAGAATGGTGTTTCTGCAGTAATACCTGCGGCAAAAGCTATATCAAGACTTAAACTCGGAAGAGTAGATGCAAGATCTACTGCAAATGTTGGTATCTTTGAAGGTGGAGAAGTGACCAATGGCATTCCTAACACAGCCAATATAGTCGCGGAATGCAGAAGTACGGACCATAACAGGTCTTTAGAACTTGCAGATGAAATGGAAAAAGTTTTTATATCTTCTGCAAAAGAACACAATGTAAAAATAGATATTAAAAAAGAACTTAAATACTATTCTTTTCTTTTAGATGAAAATTCTAAAGTGGTACAAATAGCATTAAAAGCACTAGCAAAGAATGGAATTAATGCAAAAACTAAAGTTATAACTGGTGGACTTGATGCAAATAATTTTAATCGCAATGGAATAAGTACAGCGACTTTAGGTGTAGGTTATCGTGATATACACACAAAGGATGAAACATTAATAATAAAAGATGCCGAATTGATCACAAAAACTGTAATAGACATCATGGAAAGCCTTGCTTGATAAAAAAATGACATTTTTATGATATTTTTTGACCTTTTTATGTAAAAAAAAGGGTCGGGACCAAAATCCCGACCCTTTTTTGAAAAAGATTAACAGCTCTTACTTTTTCTTTTTTGTTGCTTTTTTAGCTTTCTTCTTTGTTGCTTTTTTCTTTGTTGTTTTCTTCGCTGTTTTCTTTTTTGCTACTTTTTTCTTAGTAGCTTTTTTCTTTTTACATACCATTATCGTTTTCCCCCTAAAAAAGATTCGTAACATCTATATTTTACATAATAATTGAAAAAGTAAAAGAAAAATTTTTATATAGAAAATTGACAGAGTTTTGCTAGAATCCCAATCGACGTGATTATTCTTGGAGGAAATAAATGAAAAAACATATAAGAAAATTTGCGGTGTTACCAAAACTGCCAGAAAAATTAATGCCACTAAAAGATATAACAGAAAATATTTGGTGGTCTTGGGACCACGATGCAGCGTCTTTAATGTTGAGGATAGACAGAGATCTATGGGATAAAGAAGAGTACAACCCGTTAAGAGTTTTGTGTAAAGTTCCACAAAAAAGATTAGATGATCTTAGTAAAGATGAATCATTTTTAAGTCACATGGAAAGGGTTCATGCAAGACTACATGACTACATGAAAAGCCGTTCTTGGTTTATGACGCACTATTCCAAATGTTCAGAAAAGGTGTTTGCATATTTTTCAGCAGAATTTGGATTAGCAGAGATACTTCCAATATATTCTGGTGGATTAGGTGTACTCGCAGGTGATCACATGAAGAGCGCCAGCGACCTTGGTATTCCTCTTTGTGGAGTAGGGCTCCTTTATACAGAAGGTTATTTCCGTCAGTATTTGAATGCAGATGGATGGCAACAAGAGATATATCCAAAAAATGATTTTTTCACCATGCCGGTACAACTTGTAAGGGATGCAGAGGGAAATCCAGAAAAAATATCCGTTACAATGCCAGATGGGGAAGTTTATGCAAGAATATGGAAAGTAATGGTAGGAAGAGCAAACATATATCTTCTTGATTCGAACATCCCTGAAAATTCTGAGAACAACAGAGACATCACTGCAAGACTATATGGTGGCGATAGTGAGATGAGGATAAAACAGGAGATACTGCTTGGTATAGGCGGTATAAGGGCATTATACAGAATAGGAAAGGTGCCTGCTGTTACACACATGAACGAAGGACACAGTGCATTCCTTGCTTTAGAAAGGATCCGCGTTCTTATGTATGAACATGGTCTAAAGTTTGAAGAAGCAAAAGAGATCGTTCTCTCAAGCAACATATTCACAACACACACTCCAGTTCCTGCCGGAAACGATAGATTCTCTTTTGAATTAATAAAAAAATATTTTTCTAACTATGTTGGCATGCTTGGAATAACGATTGATGATCTTGTTCGACTAGGCACTGAACCTTTGGATAAAAAAGATATGAGCAAGGGAAGTAACTTCTGTATGACAGTTTTGGCTCTTCATCTTGCCTCATTCAATAACGGAGTAAGCAAATTACACGGAAGAGTATCAAGAGATATGTGGTCATGGATGTGGCCTAATCTTGATGTAGATGATGTACCGATCAGTTCAATAACAAATGGAGTTCACGGAAGATCATGGATCTCTTTTGATATGGCAAGTCTTTTAGACAGGTACCTTGGTCCAAGATGGGTAGATCATCCATGGGACCATTCTATATGGACTAGAGTTAAAGATATTCCTGCAACAGAGCTTTGGCACACACACGAAAGAAGAAGAGAAAGATTGGTAGCTTTTGTAAGGAATAGACTCAGAAAACAATTTGAAAGAAAAGGAATAACAGGTGCGGAACTAGAGATAGCAAACGAAGTTTTGGATCCTAATGCACTCACCATAGGTTTTGCAAGAAGGTTTGCAACTTACAAAAGAGCAAATCTTATTTTTAAGGATATAGAAAGGTTAACAAAGATACTTACTGATAAAGAAAGACCTGTTCAAATAATTTTTGCAGGAAAAGCACACCCAAGGGATGAAGAAGGAAAAGCTTTCATAAAAGAAATATACAGGATAGCAAGAAAACCAGAACTCAGACCTCACATAGTGTTTCTAGAGGATTATGACATATCAATAGCTAGATATTTAGTGCAGGGTGTTGATGTTTGGTTGAATAATCCAAGAAGACCATTAGAGGCTAGCGGCACTAGTGGTATGAAAGTTTGCTTTAATGGTGGAATTAACCTTAGTATTTTAGACGGCTGGTGGGATGAGGCATATAGTGGAAATAATGGATGGGCAATAGGAAGCGGAGAAGACTATACTGATGTTCAAGATAGTGATTACCAAGACAATGTAGAAAGCAAAGCTATCTATCAATTGTTAGAGGACAGAGTTGTTCCTGCCTTTTATAAGAAGAGCAGTGATGGCACACCTAAAGAGTGGGTAGAGATAATGAAGAGCAGCATGATGACAAATTGTCCTGTTTATAACACTAACAGAATGGTCCAAGAGTATTTTACAAAATTCTATTTTAAGAGTGCTGAACTATGGGATAAGTTGAGTGCAGATTCTTTTAGAGAAACAAAAGAACTTGCCGCTTGGAAAAAGAAAGTAAGTTCTGAATGGGATAAGATCAAAATAATAGATGTAAAAGAACCTATTAAAAAAGAATTAGACAGAGATGAAGAATTTAAATTAGAAGCTGTGATTGATCTTGGTAGCCTTGCACCAGAAGATGTAGTCGTTTCTGTACAGTATGGACAAATGGATTTTTACGGAACAAGAATAGTTGATGGAGATGAATTTTTAATGAATGTGGTTGGTCAAGATGGGAATCTTTACAGATACGAGGGATCTATCAATTGTTTTAATTCTGGTAAGTTTGGTTACGCTGTAAGAATAATGGCAAGCAAAGATACTCTTGCCTCACGTTTCCACTTTGGTAAGATCAAGTGGGAGTCTTTGTAAGCATATGAGTAGAATAAGTTGGGACGATTATTTTTTTGATTTTGCAGAGCTTGCAAGCAAGCGCTCTACTTGCCTAAGAAGAACTGTGGGGGCAGTGCTTGTTAAAGATAAAATGGTGGTTGCCACTGGCTACAATGGCCCACCAAGAGGTTTACCACATTGCTCAGAAACTGGTTGCATAAGACAAGATGAGAATGTGCCTTCTGGACAAAGACACGAACTTTGCAGGGGACTTCACGCAGAGCAGAACGCAATAATACAAGCCGCTAAAAGTGGAGTTAACATAAATGGGGCTCATCTTTATTGCTCTACAAAACCATGTGCCATTTGCACTAAAATGATAATCAACGCCGGTATTAAAAAAGTTTTCTATAAAAAAGATTATGATGATGAGTTTGCAGATAAATTAGCCAAACAAAGTGATGTAGAATTCATAAAGGTGAAATAAAAATGTTTGATGTAAAAAGCCTTGGTGCTTGCAAGTATGATAGCCCACTGAGAAGGTCTATAAAGAATTTTATCTGTGATGATGATAGGGTACTTTATAATCCACACTTAGATGCATTCAAAAATGCAATTGAACACGGCATGGAATATCCAATAAGCATAGAACTTGCTGGACCAAGAGAAAAACTGTTCTTTGACCCAACTAAAACCAAGGCGGCAATAGTTACCTGTGGTGGACTTTGTCCGGGACTTAATAATGTAATAAGGGCTATCTTTCTTGAACTATATTACAGGTATGGGGTTCACGATGTACTTGGTATTCGCTATGGCTATGCTGGATTAGTAGATCCAAAGTTTGTACCAGTAAGACTTACAGTTGAAACTGTAGAAGACATACATATGAACTCAGGAACCATATTAGGTTCCTCAAGAGGCGTGCACGAAGTAAAAAACATGGTGGACTTTTTGGAAAAGAATAAAATTAATATTTTATTCTGTATAGGAGGGGATGGAACCCTTAGAGGAGCACGGGATATAGCGTTGAACGCAATGTTAAGAGGCTATCCGCTTTCTGTAATTGGACTTCCAAAGACCATAGATAATGACATATCTTATATATCAAAGAGTTTTGGTTTTGATACGGCCGTACAATCTGCTACCAGTGCAATAGAATCCGCTCACACAGAGGCGAAGGGCTATTACAATGGAGTCGGACTTGTTAAACTAATGGGCCGTTTTTCTGGTTTTATAGCATCCCACACAGCTTTGGCAGTTAATGATGCTAATTTTGTTCTTATACCAGAGGTTGATTTTGACCTTGATGGTGAAAATGGATTTTTAACTCATCTTTTTAGACGCCTTGAAAGAAGGAATCATGCTGTGATAATAGTTGCAGAAGGTGCTGGCCAAAAATTCTTTGATAAGGATAAGCTAGGCTATGATGCTTCTGGGAACAAAGATTTGGGAGAAATAGGGAGCCTTTTAAGAAGTGAAATCAACAGCTTTGCTAAAAAACATAAAATGCCAGTACAAGTTAAGTATATAGATCCAAGTTATATGATAAGAAGTACCATTGCCAATTCTACAGATGCTATCTATTGTTTACAACTTGCCCAAAATGCCGTTCACGCAGGAATGTGTGGTAAGACCAACCTTTTAATAGGGCATTTACATGAGCATTTTACACATTTGCCAATAGATACAGCTGTTTCCAAGAGGAAAAGTGTAGAACCAAACTCACCACTGTGGATGAATGTAATTGAAGCCACTGGTCAGCCAACATCTATGACTAACTAATTTCTTTAAATTTATATACTCTATTTTTGGACCCTCTCGGAGCGACAGCTTAAGCCGACCGAGTAGGAAGGGTTAAGATGGAGTGAGAGACCGAGTTGCCCTATGGATATCAGGCTCCATAGGGACAACGTGTCCTAAAATAGAGTATATAAATTCAATATAACTTTGATTATTCATGCCTATCCATTATTTTGAGCTACTCTGTCCTGCCAAAGAATAGGTCTATTTAGTTTACATAATAAACATTATTTAGAAATAATAAACCATCTAATTAGATATCCATTCATATCCAACGACTTAGTTTACTTATTAAACTAGTATTAGTTTAGTATCTAGCAATAATATACATATAATATAGAATAATATTATATAATAAGAAAGAAAAATTAAAGTAATTTTTAGCTTTAGTAGGGTAAATTAAGTAAACTTAAAGTTTAACTTTAATTAAATTCATTAACTGATTGTTTTAGAAGTTTTTATTTATTTAATTATTGTATAAAAATCAATAAAACAAAGTTTGGTTTAGTGTTACGGTATAAACACGTCTTGAGGCTTGTCATTGGCCTTCTTGATATCTTACTTTACATAAGATTAATTATGCGACATTTGATAATCTGCTTTTATGATAAGGTAGACGAAGCTACCCAAAGCTAGCCCTTTGGGACCAACTAAAGTATCTCTAAAACTTAAATTATGCCCTGAGTTCTTCTTGGGTCCTTTCCAAAGCTGGTTTTTTAGTCTTTTCTACACTTAAAAACCCTCTTTCAAGACTACTATCTTTTATTATATCAAGGGATGAAAGTTCAAAAGTATCTATTAACCACTTGTAATTACTGTTTTTTTCGCCTCTTATATAGGTTTCGTCCTGTGGTGATATGCGAATATTTATGTGCATTCCCTTTTTATCCTTAAGTTGCTTGGATGCTTCATTTAAAAGGTATTTACCTTCTACAAGTTCCCTAAAGGCTGGATGCCAAGGTCCTGCAACGATGTTATCCATCAAAAGCTCGCTTGGGTGTAAGCCTATCCTTGTTACCTTTATACCAGCTTCTCTATAGATCCTAAGAACTTTTTCTGTAATATCAACTGCTTCTATGAGAGGATGTGGTTTATATTCCCCACTTCTGTACATCTCTTCCAACACAGTTTCTCTAAGCACAAGAGTTGGATGTATCCTTACATATTTAGGTTTTAGCTTTATTATATCCTTAGCTGTTTCAATCTCATTATCAATAGTTGAACCGGGTAGTCCTATCATTTGATGACAGGATACTTGTATTCCTATTTCTCTAAGATCTTTAACAGCCCTTTTAACATCTTTTCTTGTGTGCCCTCTTCTTGAGATTAAAAGGACATTGTCACTCATAGATTGCACACCCAATTCTACTATTTCTAAATTAAAACGTATCTTTAGGTCCAACAATTCTTCTCTTCTTACCTGATCAGGACGTGTAGATATACGTATCTTTAGATGGGTTTTGTAGCTCTTTTGAGTAAGTGTTTCAAAGGTTTCTTGTGTATATTTAAGTAGTTCTTTTTGATAGGCAAACTGCAATGACGTAAAAGTTGAACCATAAAAAGCTATATCTATTGGATATTCAAGGCTTTGTGGCTCTACAAGGTATTCAGTTAGTGTACTTAATATTCTGTTCTTTATCTCTTCATCTGTACTAACAGCTGTTTTTGATGTTGCAAACTCTTGATTACAAAACACACATGGTTGTTCTTTAGAACATCCAAGACCCGTAAGGAAGATTGGAATTATCATATTCTAGTCTCCTCTTGCATGGCTTTCAAGGCCATACTGGCCGCTTTTTGAGCCGCCTCTTTTTTATTCTTCCCAAGACCGGTCTGGTTTATATCTCCAGCAGAGACCATTACCTTAAAGACTCTGTTGTGGGATGGTCCAGAGATATTGACCACACTGTACGCAGGAAGCACTCTATATCTTGACTGCATAAGTTCTTGTAACTTAGTTTTATAATCTACATCATACTCTTCAGAAAAGACCATGTCTACTATATGGCCCCAAAGTTTTGCTACTACCATTTGTGATCTTTCAAAACCAGCATCAATATATACAGCACCCAGTAGAGCCTCCATAGCACAAGAAAGTATGCTATCTCTGTCTCTACCTCCAGAAAGATCCTCACCCTTCCCTAATTTTACATAATTACCAAGTTCAATACTCCTTGCAACCTTGGCAAGTATGCCTGCTTTAACAAGCGCAGAACGAGCTTTAGACAGCTCCCCTTCTGAGCTGTCTGGATATTTGTTCATTAGTATATCGGTTATTGCAAGTTCTAAAACAGCGTCGCCCAAAAGCTCTAGTCTTTCGTAATTTTTTTTGTTCCTTTCATCTTCGTTTGAATAAGATCTGTGAGTTAAGGCTTCTGATAGAACCTCATAGTTGGAGAACTTATGACCGATACTTTGCTCCAAAAGATTAAAGTTCATTAGGGACTAGTTTTTAACAAATTTGGAAGATGAAGTCAAACTTAATTAGTCATATTTAGGTCTATAATTATGGTAGTATCATCATCTTTTCTTCTGGTGAAAGTTGTACAGGATCTGCCATGGCTTTTTGTTGTAATTCAACTGCATTCACTTTTTCAATAGGTTCCTTGCCAAAAAGAGTACCTATGCACTCTGGAACTCCAGCAAATACAGGTTCAAGCTGTTCACCTGCAGCTTCTAAAGTTAGTGATATATCAATTTTCTTCAAGGCTGGTGCAACGGTATTCTTCATATATTCATCAACAGACTCAAAGCATGATGCATAATCAGGAAACTTTTCAAAGACTTTTGGTAAACTTTCATTTTGAATAGCGCTGTGTATTATGTCGGTATGCTTTAGGTACAGATTAGCAGTAACGTCAATAAAAGCAGCAAACCTTGCTTGATCTGCCATACAATCACCAAAAATTGCTGCAAGATAAGAGGCTATTACATTTTGTGAGTTGTCTATCACTTCTACCTCTTTGCAAGCCATAGTTCCGTCAGAATTATAATAACATTGTTTTTTAACTGTTGTTTTTTCTAAAGCCTCAATTTCGGTTATAGCTCTTTCTACATCGAGGTTCTTTGTAAGAGCATTAAAGAATATCCCCTCGGTGTTTATGACTCTTAAAAGAGCTGTTTTACCTTCTTGTACAGCTAATTCATTTATTCTAGCAAGCTGGTCTAGGTTGGTGCAAATATCTTGATTCTCGGCACTGCTTATATAAGACTGAACTGCTGCAAGAAAGTTTTCTTCATCTTGGAACCCAACTCTACTCTCCATTGAACATCCTGCTATAAAAGAAAAAATGATAACTAAAAAAGATATTTTAATTTTATTCATGATAGGCCCTCCCAATTTTTCTCTCCTTATTTTATTGTAAGTATAACATGTAATATTATTTATGTCAATAAAAAAATAAAAAGCGCCGTCAAAAAAATAATCTAATATTATCAATATATTGAGATGTTTTTAGAAGAATTATCCTTCTCTATCAAAACAGTAAAGACATACTGCCCTTTATATATGCAGCAGTATGGGTTTGCTTAAATAGATCAGAGTCTTTTTTAATACTTTCGTAAGAAAATGATTCTTCAAAAATAACTCTTTCAAACTTGTGTCTCATATAAAAGGAACCAAAATAGCCATAACCATTCTTTGTTCTATAGCTAGTACCATCTTTGGCATCAACATAAGCAGCTTTTAGTAATCTTCCGCCACCGCCGAAACCTGTTGAAGCATAGCGAGAAGTTACAATGTCAAAGTAAACAGCGATGTCCCCTTTTACTGTCCTTGTGGAGTCTATAGCAAGAGAGGTCGTGCTTGGTGCTCTAAAATAGAACTCATCACCGTATAGTGCTCTAAACTTTAGTTCCAGCCTCTTAAATGGTCTAATCCCCATTCCAATACCAAAGTTTAACATTTGCCCACCGTGTTCAGCAAAAGTTCTACCAGAATTAGTACTATAGCTTTTTCTCTCTATTTGGGTGATAAGCTCACTAGTAAAATAATCTTCCCATATTTGAGTAATTTTAAATTCTGCTCCAAAATCTGGCTTGGAAAGAACTGCACCTTTAGCACCATTAGTAGCATCTTCAGCATCTATTCTGCTGTAACTTAAAAATGGAGCTATAACTACACCTACATAAGGGTCTACTTCTTTTTCTTCTATTTTTTCTGTTTCTTTATCCTCTTTTTTGGGCTCTTCTTTTTTAGGTTCTGG
>CAYPMK010000024.1:2481-22811 GCA_964411885.1 uncultured Bdellovibrionales bacterium | reverse complement strand
ATGTATTCTAGCAAGCTTGAGGCTTTTAGTTTAAGAGATTTTATATCGCCGTTATTTAAGATCACGATGTTGGAACGAAGTATTTTTTCTCCTGCACTTAACTGGGTATTTAATATTTTTTCTGCCTGTATTTTTATTGTTTTATATCTATCTACGATGCTGTTAATTACATTAGATAAATCTCTGTATACTACTACAGTATGATCACAAAGATTTTCTATTTTGGCTTCGAACAATAAAGGTATCTCTACAGCTAGGATCTCTTTATCCTTTAGTGAGGAAATTTTTCTTTTGAACTCATCTATTACAAGTGGGTGTAGTTTTTCTTCTACTTTACGACGAATATCCTCGTTGTTAAAAACAAGGTCTCTTAATAAAGTTTTGTTAAGTTCTTTATCCTTTTCTATTAGATCTGGTATTTTTAGGTCCTTAAGGGCATTGTAGCCAGACTTGTTTTTTTGGCAGATATCAAAAACTATTTTATCTGAGCTTAATGTTTGCACACCAAGACCAGATAGAGCCTCTGTAAAGCTGCTCTTTCCGCTTGCGATACTGCCAGTTATTCCTATTACTATGGGTTTCATGCAAAGCGGAGTATACCACGTTTTTTAATTTGACTAAATGGAGCCATATAACTATATTAGCGTGGTCTTACGAGTCCAACACTCTGTTTGCCCGGATGGTGGAATGGTAGACACAAGGGACTTAAAATCCCTCGGTCTGAAAAATGGCTGTGTGAGTTCGAGTCTCACTCCGGGCACTTAAATAAAAAATGCGCCTTATGGCGCTTTTTTTATTTATGGGCCTTGAGTGAGTTGCGAGAATTTACGTTGCTACTGCAACCGTGACGTTCGAAAGCTGGCAAGAGTTCCAACAACATACTAATATTAGCGCCAGCTTCACGAGCACAAGTTAACTTGTGCGAGCCCGAAGGGTGAGCTTGCGGAGCAAGCGAATATTCTCACTCCGGGCACCATTTTTACTTCGTCCTTTTGTCTTTATACTGCGTCAGGTTTCAGATTCGGCTTAGTCAGCGTATATTTAATACGCTATCCTGCGCCTCACTTCACCTTCCTTGTCTAAAGACAAAATACTCGTAAAAAAACTTACGACATTGCTCGGGCTCATCTTTCTCGCTTTGTACATGCTTTTGATACACCAATTTTGCTTTATATTAAGGGGCTTTACTGGTTTAAAGTCAAAATACTTACATATAAAGGGGGTGTGAAAAATAAACCTTGCATTGTGGGTGCGAATGGTGGTACTAATGCCAAGAATAAATTTTGTGATGTCGAAGATTGAATAAATTTCTCTTTATCGGCTCTCACAAGAGATCCTAAGGAGGGATTTAAGAAATGGAAAAGAAACTTTACGTAGGGAATCTTCCTTACAGCGCAACAGAGAATTCATTGAATGACCTTTTTTCACAGTATGGTGAAGTAGTATCAGCAAAGGTTATCACTGACAACGACAGTGGTCGTTCAAAAGGATTTGCATTTGTTGAAATGTCAACAACTGACGAAGCTAAAAAAGCTATCGAACAGTTAGACAACACAGAACTAGAAGGAAGAAACATCAGGGTTAGTGAAGCTAAACCAAAAACAGACTCACGTTCTGGCGGAAACAACAGACGTTGGTAATCGATAATTAGTTTTATCAATAAAAGGCCGTCCTTGAAAAGGGACGGCCTTTTTGTTATCTAGCACTCAGTTATGTTAACAGCCAAGCCACCCATAGAGGTTTCCTTATACTTTGCCTTCATATCGTGCCCTGTAGCTAACATGGTCTTTATTACCATATCCAAAGATACATAGTGTTTTCCGTCACCATCCAAGGCCATTCTGCTTGCATTTATCGCTTTTACAGCACCCATTGCGTTCCTTTCTATACAGGGTATTTGGACCAATCCATCTATTGGATCGCAGGTCAAACCAAGATTATGTTCCATTCCTATTTCGGCAGCGTTCTCTACTTGTTCTGGACTACCGCCAAGAGCTTCTGTTAAACCTGCCGCCGCCATAGAACAGGCAACTCCAACTTCTCCCTGACACCCAACCTCTGCACCAGAAATAGAAGCATTTGTTTTATATAACATCGCAATAGCACCAGAACATAAAAGCATCTTATAAATTCCGTCTATAGAACTATTAGGACAAAAATTAATATAGTAATGCATTACGGCTGGGAGTATACCTGCCGCACCATTAGTAGGGGCTGTTACTATTCTTCCACCCTCTGCATTTACCTCGTTTACAGCAAGGGCATAAAGATTTACCCAATCAAGTACTTGAAGAGTGTCACTACTATTTTTATTCTTTTTTAGTTTATTACACATGTCATAGGCTCTTCTTTTTAACTTTAATGAGCCGGGAAGTATGCCTTTTTTATTGCAACCATTTTTTACACTTTCCTGCATGGTGTTCCATATTTTGTCTAATTTTTTGTATATATCCTGTTCGCTGTGCCAGTGTAATTCATTTTCAAAAACCAATTGGCTTATTGACTTTTTATTTTGAGCGCACATTTCAAGTAACTCGTTAGCAGATCTAAAAGGATATTTTAGCTGTATCTTATCTTTTTTGAATTTATTCATTACAGCGGCTTTTGCTCCAACAAGAAAACCACCACCTGTTGAATAATATATCTTGTTATAAATGGGTTCATCGTCGCTATTATATGCTTTGAATAAAAGTCCGTTGGGATGATGAGGGAGTGTTTCTTGTGGTTTGTATATCATGTCTCTTTGAGGAATGAAGCTAATAGGTCGTTTTCCAAGCAATAATATTTTATCTTTATTTAATATCTCATTAACTATTTCGTCTTTTTTATCTATGTCTATATCTTCCGGAGTATATCCTTCTAACCCTAACAGTAGTGCTTTGTCTGTTCCGTGTCCCCTACCAGTTGCGGCTAAAGAACCGTAGATGTGGATCTGTATCCTATTTGTTTCCTCAAAAATATTATGTTTTATTAATTTTTCTACAAAATATTTTCCAGCCCTCATTGGTCCAACGGTATGAGAACTGGATGGCCCAATACCGATATTGTAAATATCAAAAATACTGATGTTCATGAAAGGGATGCTAGCATTAAGAGTGCTTGCTTGCAATTGACTTAAAACAAAGGCGGGGATAATTGTTCTTTAATGTTCAAAAAGATATACATAGAGATAACCAGCATCTGTAATCTTGCTTGTAGTTTTTGTCCAAGTACTAAACTTAAAAGACAAAAAAGATCACTAAGTGTTGATGAATTTAGAACCATCATAAAACAGGCTCAGCCTTTATGTGAAGAGGTTTGTCTTTATTTAATGGGAGAGCCTTTGTGCCACCCAGAACTTGAGAAGATATTGAACATATGTTCAGAGGAAGGTGTTAAAGCCCAGATTAGTACTAACGCTGTGCTTTTGACTAAATATACTGATATTCTTCTTAAGAGTGAGGCATTAAGACAGATAAATTTTTCTTTACAGGCTAATAAGGAACTTAAAAATATTATTTCTTTTTGTAAGCAGGCTAAAGAGCTAAGACCAGAACTTTATATTAATTTAAGATTGTGGAACGTAGGTGTAGAAGATAATGCAGAATTACTAAAGGAAATAGAGAATTCTTTATCTATTACAATAAACAGAAATATAGACGTTAAATCTATTAAATCTAAAAAAATATGGAACAATGTTTTTTTACATTTTGATTCAAGGTTTGAATGGCCGTCTTTAGATAAACCGCTTTTAAATAATAAAGGCACTTGCTATGGAATGCACTCTCACATAGGCATACTTTGTGATGGCACGGTGGTCCCTTGTTGTTTAGACAGCGAGGGTAATATTCCCTTAGGGAATTGTCTTAAAGAGAGTCTTTTGGGTATATTGAATAGTAATAGGGCAAAGAACATAAAAAAAGGTTTTGAGGAAAATATCCTCGTTGAAGAACTGTGCAAACGTTGTAGTTATATACAAAGATTCTCTAAAAAAGCTTAGTGATGTCTTCTTCTTTTCCTGCAGCTATAATGATGTCCTCATGAGAAAGTATAGTGTCTCCACCCGGAGCCATGTCAAAGTTATAAGAACTGCCGGTTTTTTTCTTTATTCCTATGATGTTTATGGAAAATCTTCGTCTTATATCAAGGTCCTTTAGCTTTTGGTTTTGTAGTTCTTTTGGGGGATGCGCTTTTATTATCTTAAACCCACTTTCAAGCGGTATATAGTCAATAACGTCTGGGTCTACCAATCTATCTGCCAAATGTTCTGCCATCTGTTTTTCTGGGTCTACAATAAAATCTATTCCCATCATTTTGAGCAATTTTTCGTGTTCTGGACTATGGCACTTAGCAACTATTCTTTTTATACCAAGGTCCTTTAATATTACGCATACAACAAGGCTTGCTTCTAAACTTTTACCTATGCTTACTACTGCTTGATCCACATCTGCGGGGATTATCTTTTTTAACATTTCCTTATCTGTAGCATCAACTTGTATGGCTTTTGTAACTACGTCTCTGAGTATGGATATCTTACCCATATCTTTGTCTATGATAATTACTTCTTCGCCTTTTTTTGAAAGACTCAAAGCAAGATTATAACCAAAGTATCCGGCCCCAACTATTAGATGTTTCATTTTTGTTTTCCTCCTATCCTACGAATATGTCTTCTTCAGGATAATTGAATCGTTCTTCTTTTATTGAGAATGCAAAGAAAGATACTATCGTTAAAAGACCCGTTCTTCCAAAATACATGGTCGATATTATTACAATTTTACTTGCTTCGCTTATCTTATCACTTATATCTGTAGAAAGTCCAACGGTACCAAAGGCAGATATTATCTCAAAAACAAGTTGGTCAAGCCTTAGTTGGCCTGTTGCCAGTGCGTGTCTTTCAAACAGTGATATCAAAATGCTGGCTATGAAGATCCAAACTACTGCTAATATACTTAAAAGGACTGCTTTTTTAACTACTGTTTTTGGAATTGATCTTTTGAACATAAAAATATGTTCTCTGTTCTTTATACTCGCTGTAAAAGATTTTATTAATACCCAAAAAGTAGTTGTTTTTACTCCGCCACCACAGGATGCAGAGCTTGCTCCTATGAACATTAAGGCTCCAAACAATAAAAGTGTTGCCTGATTAACGCTAGCAAAAGAAAAACTATTAAAACCGGCAGTTCTTGCCGTTACTGATTGGAAAAAAGAAATAAGTGTACTTTCCATAAAAGTATATGAAGAAAGTAATTTGTCGTGTTCAAAAATAAAGAAGCTGATAGCTCCAAAAAGTATCAGTCCACAGCTGACAAGGAACGCAGATTTTGTGTGAATAGAAAAATGGTACTTCTTAAATGATATTTTCTTTTCTTTAATATTTTTTAGAGTTTCTATTATGCAAAAATACCCTATACCACCAATGAATATCAGCGACATTAAGGTAAGGTTTATACCAACGTGGGTGGAGTAACCCTCCATGTTATTTGAGAACAGGGCAAAGCCTGCATTGCAAAAAGCAGAAATTGCTGTAAACACACCTTTGTATATAGCTTCAGCAGTTCCATAGTATTTAGAAAAATAAAAGCTTAAAAAGGATGCCCCTATTAGTTCAACAAAGAAGGTTATTAATACAACATAAAGCACTAATCGTTTGGTCTTTATTTGTCTGTCCATAGTTAAACTTTCTTCTACTACAGACTGATTAAGCATAGAAAACTCTCTTCTTGTTGCCAACATCAAGAATGAAGAAAAAACGGTTACTCCAATTCCGCCTATTTGTATAAGGAACAGTATTACCATTTGGCCGAAAGTAGTGAAACTAGAGGCTGTGTCTAGAACGGTTAACCCTGTAACGCAAATAGCGCTAGTGGCGGTGTATAGGGCGTCTATAAAACTTATTGGATAATTCGTTGATATTGGCAAAAATAGAATTAATCCCCCTGTTACCATAGCTACGACGTAGGCAGTTAATATATAAAGATATGGATTTTTGTATAACTTGCTTAACATCTTGATTATTGTCTTGTAGTAGTCTTGTTTTTGCAAGCACTTCATGGTCTAATTACTCTTGTTATGAGGCCTAATGATAAACTTTTGTCGGAATGTAGAGTAGAAACCATGCGCGCAAGTGGTAAGGGCGGCCAGCACGTTAATAGAACGGATAGTGCTGTTAAACTAACTCATATCCCTACAGGGCTAACAGTTAAAGTTCAGGAAAGCCCTAGTCAGCATAGGAATAAAGCCATAGCCCTAGAGCTTCTTAAAAGAAAAATAGAAACTTACAGAAGGGTAAAAAAACCAAGAAAAAAAACAAAAAAACCAGCCAGCGTTAAAGAAAAAGATCTGCAAACCAAGAAAAAACACTCTGTCTTAAAGAAAAATAGAAAGAAAGTTTCAAAAGAAGAGCTCTAATAATGTAAAAAATTTATACACTTGTCTTGTTTTATTTAGGAGAGCTCTAATTTAATAAAAATCTTTTAATATTATACCTATTAGCTTGACTTACTGCTCTAAAAATTGTAAAAAATACCGAAGTTTGTACTTATGGTTTTTTATACTTTTTTATAAGAAGTAATTGTTAACCATATCTTAACTTTGGGTTTTTCAAAGTTGGCTTGTTTATTGCAAATTGTTCCTTTTGGAGGCTCGATTTCCAGATGTTCATTTGTTTTAAAAAAATCAAGACTCTGGTGTTAAGTTCCTTACTGATAATCTGTATCTTGTATTCAAGCAACATTAACTCAGCTGTAAATTCTGATAATATCCCAGACGGTTATGACCCAGCAATGAGTGATCCAGAGGAAAAGCTTAGTGTAGAGGAACGCGTACAAAGACAGATATCTGAATTCCTAGAGACAGTAAGAAACACAATACCAGAAAATAATGAAGCCTATAGGGACTTCTACAGAAAAGTATTCTTGTTCCAGAAAAAATATGCCGAATATTTAAAAAGATATTATCAAGCCATCGACATTATGGAACCGATGGTCTTTGAAACAGATAACCTTGCCTTACAAGACAAAATATTAAAAGAACAGCTTGGTTATAACTCAAAAGATCTAAGCAAAGAACTGAATGAGCTTAACGTCATATTAGAGTACGATATTGAACAGGATATAAAAACCTATTACAGAGAGCTCACACTAGAAGAGATCAAAAATGGACCTAAGGATTATGAAGAGAGATATGAGGGGAAACCCTTGACAGAAGTAGTTCAAGAGGCAGTAAAGGAATTAAAAGAATATAAAAAAGTTTGGGATAAATATGCAGAAAAAATGGTAGAGGCAAAAGGTAAGATAAGCAACAAATCAAGAAAATTTGTTAGTTTAGCTAATACCAATTCAGAGCTAGACCTTGAATTAAAGGGAATAAAAGGTTTTCCACAAATGATAATCTTTGAAGAGATACAATCATATGTTCTGCAAGATAGAGAAGAAAAAATATCTAGAATACGTAGTCAAGGAATAGATGCCTCTGTAATGTTTGTAGAGGCCCTAGCTAACATAGAGAATGATCCAACTCTTAAGAATAAAGACAAAATAAGAAAGATACGTACAGCAAAGGCTTATATATATGGGTTGCTAGAAAAAGAGCAAAGGGACGCTGATAACGTTAATAAAATGATATCCAAGAGTGCGATGGTTAAGGCTCATCTTGGATCGGCTATTAACATGTACTTTGCTATAATTATCAAAGATGCATTCAATATCGCTACTCAAGGCAGGTTTCTTACAGAAGAACAGCGATCTATATATGTTGAAAAACGTGGTGAAAAAGAGGTCTTTAAATATACGTTTAGGGAATTTTGGTACGACACTTTTAAAAGATATTTAGATCCTAGCAAAGAAGAATTTTGGCAAACACATATACCTTTTGCTTCTTTTGTTATTGGCGCAGAGGCTGTAAGGGCCATCCCAGCTCCAAAACTTGTTAAGGGGCTTTATAGTTACTGTAACAAAGGCATGTATGGTTTTGGTGGGAATATGCTTAGGGGTGTAGTGGGATATACACTCTCTATGGGCATAGGTGCAAAGTTATCAGAGACCGTTGGCAGTGTAATGATATTCTGGGATGAACTTGGATCAGAAAATCAGGAAATAAGGATCCTTGCTTCAAGAATAGCTTCTAAGACAGTCGTAGATCCAAAGGCTTGGGCTGGTACAGCAAAGTTTGTAGTAGCTTTTGGTATGATGGACCTTGCTTTGTCACTTCCTTTAAAAGCAGGGCAATTCTATCTTAAGATGAAAAAACTGAATAAACAAAAGTGTAAGTGGCTGTATGAAGATATACAAAATTACTCATTCAATAAATTGAACAGTCCTAAACCTTGGTATCAGAATGGAGCTGTTCGCTATACTACGTCTATATTTAGGAATTCGGTGGTGTTCATTGGAGCACAATTTATAGAGAACTATTTACTCGATAGCTGGTTCATGAAAGGCACGATAGATGCTTATAATAAAGAAGTAGAGGCTCTTTATGCGGCTTTGTTCGACGCAGAACTACAGATGTTAACCGACAGTTTGTTAGACACAAAAATGACAGGAGAAAAGGTAGAGGTTGTGTTTGATAAATTAGGGGGCTACTTGTTTTTAAAAAATCTAGTGAATGGTTTACGTTACGATTATAGAAGTGAATTGGATAAATGTTTAGATCTTTCAAAGGTAGAAAAAGGAGGCACTTTCACTGACGAGCACGGCGTAGTAAGGGATTTTTATAATATAGAAGATAAAGATGCCAGAGCTTGCCTAGAATCTCTCTATATTAAAGTAATGAAGCCAAGCTCATATGAAATATACAGATATACAGATCCAAAAAAATACAACGATGAAATACTTAAAGATAATAGTACAGAGAAAAAAGTGCAGGTAGAAGAACAACTTCTTATGGAATCCATGAATGTACTTCAAGATCCAAAGGCTGATGAAACATCAAAATTAATGGCCATGAAAATGGTAACAGACACTGCTTACTCAGGTGACATGGCAGAAGCGGCCATTGTTCAACAGCAATATTATGCTCTTGATAACTATGTGTCTTTAGCAGAAGACGAAATTAAAAAAGGCAAGATGTCATTAGGTGAAGGGCTACTTTCAACTTATTTTACTCAGTATGCCAAATTCAACGATATTAAAGAAAAATATCCTAATGATGAATATCTATATATAAGCAAAGTCTTAAATGAAGACATTGCCTCTATTATTAATACACCTTGTGGGAAGGATCTTGGTGCATGTTGGTCAGAAAAGCAAAAAAGATTGTTTAAAGAGATATATCCTGTATTTTTGACCAGCGAGGCTGGAGCTGGACTTAATAGCTTGGTAGAATCAAAAACACCAATATTCATTGATATAAGGAAAAGAGTGCTTTGGGCTGTTTCAAGTTATGTTTTTACAAACATTACTAAAGCTAGTGGTGGCAAGGCCCCAGAACAAGATCAGAATTTAATAGATCTATATCAATTAGCAGGAATGATGAATGGTAGTAAGAATTATCCGTCGTTGGTTAAGAATACAATATGGGATGCTTTTCCGTATGCTGGGCTTCCTATGTATATAAATTATTAAGAAGGAGTTTGTTTTATGATAAAGCTGTTTTTTGGTAAATTGTTGTTCTTTTTCTTCTTATTGAATCCTTTTTTATACTCTCAAGACGTATCGCCTGTGCAGGAAGCATCAAGCTCTAATGGCTTATCTGATAATTTAAGACCTTATTATCTTACTATAGACAAGAATGTTACAGGCTCTGAATCTTTTTACAAGATAAGCAGATCCGAACATAGTGATGCACAAGTACTAATGAACATTCATTCAAAAGGTGATGGTGTAGAAAAAGACGTTCTTATAATAGCACCAGAAGGTCCCGGAGGGATGGTTCCAGCGTCTGTAGAAAAGAAGGTAAGAGAATTAAAGAATGAGGCAAAAAAACAAGGCATAAAAATAAATCCTAAAGTTTTGTTATTCAGTAATGATTATGTTCAAGAAGCTAACGCCATAACAAAAAAATATAAAGATGCTCTTAATGCATCTATGGATATGTCTGGTTTTAATTCATCCTTTTTTGCCGATGATCCAAAAGCACAGGAATTATTAGAAACAGGGGATAGAGGCGCTTTAATAGATTATTTGATGGATAAGGCCGAAGAAAAGCAAGAACTACTTCCAGAACAGGAAAAGAAGAGTGTTGGTGTTCTTCAAACACTTAGAGATAGATTCAAAAATATGAGTCCAGAAGTAAGATCTGCAACTTTTGCTACTCTTGGTCTCAAAGTTCTTATTCAGGGTTTTTCATGTTATTTTGCCGTCTATTTAGCAGATAACAAACTTTCTCCAGAGATAGTTGTACCTTTTGTAGCTTTTAATATAACGATGACCGTTCTTATAAATTCGTTTATAGATTGGTTCATCAAGATAAGAAGTGTTTGTGAAAGTGGGATGTCAAACCTACATGATAGAAAGTATGAGAATTTTAAAAGAACTATAAGCTCATGGCAAACCATAATAAAAGAAAGAAAAGCCAACGGTGAACCATGGGTCTTAGACGCTATGCTATACAGAATAATAGATGGTGGTTTATCTAATCTTGGTAAAGGATTTCATAAATTCAATAAGGCTGTAATTAGAGGTGATATGGCTTTCCAGTATGGAGTGTCATTATTCTTTTTAGGTGCTAGCTGGGGGATAGTTGGTCTTGGCGGAGATTATCTTCAAGTTATTGAAGGTATGAAGTCTTTTTTTGGTTCTTCACATGGCTCTATTACTGCTTTGTCCGTAGGCCTATTAGCGATGTATGTTACTTTGAAGAACGTTATATCTGGCATACCTATTGATGTAGTTAATTCTTATTTTAATAGAGTGGGACTTTTTAAGGATAAAACAAGTATTTGGTATTCTTTGTTCCCAGAAATGTTGTGGCAAAAAGACAAATTAGCTTCTGTAGGCCTTGGCGTTCTTAATGATGCTCTAAACATTATGATAAGCATTGTTGGACTTCCTGCTTATATATTGGCTCATTTAGTCTATCCTCCTGTTAAAGATAAAGAAAAGATAGACGATAAAAAGGCAGAAGACCTTAAAGTTAAAAAATATGTTAAGGAACTTAAGCTATATCCTGATGAAAGGGCGATGTATGAATTCCTTGGCAAGAAGTATCCTGAAGGAGTAGAGGAGCTTTCGCCTAAAGAAAAGATAAACAAAATGGTAGAAGTAAGTATGGAAAAACTTCTATATGAACTATATAACTCAAAGAATCCTAAAAAATATGTTGAATCAAATAGTGAGTTCCTTTTGGGTAATGCTGAATATCCCGGGTTCTTGCGTATATTAATGTCAAAAGCTTACAGTGTATCTGGATATGAGGATAGAAAATCATTCTTGAATAGTATTTCTGATATAATGAATTATCTGCCTGTTGATAAAGTTGCTTTACAAAGAGACGAACTTCAGCTTGTTAGGGAATGGAATGATGGGGTTAAGTCAAACATCCTAATAAATAACCTTAATACTGCTTTAAATAAAGTATATGGAGTAGATACTAAGGGTTTAGACCTTAATAAGTTAATAGATCTTTTTATAGAAAAAGAGAACGAAAAAAGGTCTAACGAGCTAGATCCTTTGTGCGAAAAAGCCCTGTTTGGTTCTAACTTAGAGTTATACAAGGATTCTTTGCTATATTATCTTTTAGTTAGGTTTGACTATACGCTTGGTGAATATACAGAGAACCTGCCTTGGAAATTAAGGCTCTTAGAGGCTACATCTTTGTCTGTTGAGAAATATGATATCCGTAAAAGCAGTCCTCAGTTGATGATCTCAATTTATGAGAGTGCAGAATATTTCTGTTTGGATTACATGACTAGATTGGAAGAGTCTAAAGAAAGATTCGAAAGAGATAAGTTAACAGAAAAAGAAATAGAGTTGGAAAAAGAAAGACTCTTAAAAGAATCATTAAATAAAGAGATAAGAGAAATTAGATCAAGACATGATTTTAGGCGAGGGATAAGATAATAGTGAAGCTGTTTTTTAAGATCACTAATAAATGGGTTAAAACGACAATAATAACGACGTTATTGTTGTTGTTGCCATTATTTTCTTTAGCTCATGCTGGTGTTGATGTTGACGTTATGGGACCACTGATCATAGGTGATCCATTTCAGATCAATGATGAGATCTCTGTCAAGGAGTGGAATGAATTTGAGAGTCGTTTAAAGACCCTTAAAAGTTATGGAGTCGAAGGTGTAACCATAGATATTTGGTGGGGAGTTGTTCACTCTGGACCAAAAAGTTACAACTGGGAATATTATGATAAAATAGATGAAGTTGTTAAAAGAGTTGGAATGAAGTGGGTCCCAATATTCTCTTTTCATCAATTAGGAGACAACGTTAATGACCCAAAACGTATAACACTTCCTTCCCATGTTCTGGCTTTAGCGCAAACAAAAGGATATTTATATAAAGACGTTAATGGTAGAGAAAATTACGAAGCTGTGTCTGTGTGGGCTACAGAAAAAGTTCTATATTTATACAAAGATTTCTTCTCTGAATTCTATAAGCATTTTCAGGGAAGGACTGAGGCTATAAAACAGATCTATATTGGTCTGGGTTCTGCTGGTGAGTTAAGATATCCTTCTTATAATAAAGATACGTATCCCGGGCATGGTGATCTGTGGGCATATTCTGGTTTAGCGATAGAGGCTTTTAGGGATTTTGTATTAGAAAAATATAATGGTGATCTCTCAAAAGTTGCACGATCATGGGGTATTAATAGCATAAACAGAGAGAACATATATCCACCTATGGAAGGAGAAAGTTTTTTTACTAACGGGCAACATCTTACACAATATGGAAAAGATTTTTTTGATTTTTATCATCAGAGCCTAATAAAACACATGAAACTTCTTGTTGGAGCAGGCTTGGAAGTGTTCAGAGCAGAAGGTTCAAGTTTAATGAAAGTTCCGCTAAGTGTAAAGGTTCCCGGTGTTCACTGGACGGTGGGAGCAGAAGGTAGTGGAAAGAGATTAGCAGAACTTGTTGCGGGTCTTGTTCCTTCTAGTAGTCCTTACTTTCTTAATCCTTCAGAAGAAGGTGCTGGTTATGATGAATTGTTTAGACAAGTAAAGTCCATGGCAAGTGATATGGTGCTTGATTTTACCTGTATAGAGAAGAGTGATTATGATGATTCTAAGGCCAATACAATGCCAAAATCATTGTCTAGATGGATTATAGCTACGGCAAAAAGGAATGGTCTAAAATTAGAGGGAGAAAATGCTCTGCCTAGTTTTGGTGCTCCAGATTTTTGGAAGAACATAAATGATGCTTTAATGTCAGGCTATGAAGAAATAACGATACTAAGGATGGATGATATTTTTAATGAAGCTAATCGTAAGATAGCTCTAGACGGTATAAGAGATATTACTAAACCATTTTTTATGTCCATGGACCTTTCTGCAGAAGAATTGGCGATAATATCATTTTTAGAAGCAGACAAGCTTGATAAACTCCAAACACTAGAGGTTGCCCAAAGAAAAAGAGTTATTGTCGATATGGCTATGGAAAAAATGCAAGAGCAAAGGGTTTATGGTTATAATCTTTCTGACATTGTTATCTCAAATATGGATATGTTGTTTGGTTCTGGGGATCTTGTTAATCAATATTTACGCATGTTCGTATATGGAGCTGATAATTATGAGGATAGAAGATCTAACATTAGGACAATAAGTGAGTATGTCTTTATCTCTAAATGGTTATTAGACGCTGGCAACACAAAACTTTTACCTTATAAAGAGAAAATATTATCTTTAGACAACAGAATAAAATATGCAGAAACTTGGGTAACAAGATCACCTAAAGTAGATATACTAAAAAAATATTATATTAAATATATGTTGGAGTTTAAGGGTATAAAATTAGACAAAGACCTGAATATGTTAGAAGCACTTATAGATCTTAAAATGGATATATTCAACAATATAGAAGAAATAATAAAAACAGAGACTGGAAAGAATTTGTTATTTGGGACAGAAAAAGAAAATGGCATGGATGGTGTTCTATATTACATGTTCAATAATGCAGAATTAATACAAGAAACCACGATGAAAGAGGTAGCTGAGTATCAGAACATGATAATAGGGCTAGAAGTCCTTCGTGTTATTCAAGATAAAGAAATAAAAAGTCGTACTGTTCCCGAACTAACTTATGTGGTCAGGTTAAATGCTAAAGCAGAGACAATAGAAAGGTACTATAGGGATAAGGCAGAACTCTCAGAGTCTAAGGACAAGGAGTACTTTGAGGCTAAACGTAAAGAAGTTGAAAAACTTAGAGTTAAGACAACTAGATATATAAGAGAAAGAATGTAAAATATAACTAACAAGGAGTTGGTCAAAAAATGTTCAATTTTAATTTTTTCAAGCGCATAGCTCTTTTTTTCTTATTACTTTTGTTGCCCGTTTCTGTTTTTTCACAGAACTATCATGAGATTTCAGAAAGGTTTGCTAAAGAAAGTAAACAATTCATAGAGCCAAAATTAAGTTCTTTTTCTGTGCTTGATGTTAGTTTTGAAGGTGGACCTGTATATCTTCAAAAGTTAGAAGGTTCAGGAGATATCATTAGGATAAATATGGGTAAATCTGGAGGCATGGGAACAGTAGTTCCGCCTACGGCAGAAGCCATAAGCAGATATGCTGTAGATAAGAACCTTAATGTTTCTATGAATACTGTATCTCCATATCTTTGTGGACCTATGTGTGAGACCAACTTAGAAAAATTATTATCAGATGGGTATTTAGCTAGGATAAACACCTTTACTGTAAAGGTTGATGGTAAGGATTATAAAGTGGAGGCTTATGCAGGCAGGACTAGTTATAACGGTAAGCAATATTTATTGTCATGTCCGGAACTTTGGGATGGATATTTTGGAGAGAAAGGTAATCCCTTTAGGTACACAGCTACAGGAAATGAAGTTGCAGGGATTCTGAATAGAAATTTTGAGTCTATACATGGTGGTGGACAGGACCTTATATCTTTAAGAGCGTATATAGGTTTTTCTCAAGCTACTGCTAAATTATTTGAAACTATAAAAGCAGATGTAGCTATAATAAATGATTATCATCCAGCCTTATCTTTGTTCTATACAGAGATGCCAGCCTTATTGATAGGTCATAATTTGGCATTCCACGGGATAATAGGTGTTAATAATAAAGAAGTTCCATATTGGGACCATAATGGAGCAATGAATTATCTTTCTAAATTAACTAATCTTCCAAAAGAAACTATAGATAGATATTTTAGAATATGGAACAGCAGTGATAACATAGGTGCGGCCAGTGTAATGAAAGCTGCTATTTTAAAACTTGGAGAGCTCACTGGTATTGGTCTAGTCGCTGTAAGTGAAGAATATGCGAAAGAGCTTAAAATGGATTATTTTCAAACTAGGGATAGAATAATAGTAAGAAATCCTGAGTTAAATCTTAGCCCGGAATATTTTTATGATGGCCCAGCTATAGAAAGGATCACTTCATTCTATAGGTCACTTGGTCTTAATAACTTTGATGCTGGTAATGCTGGCACATATTTTGTAAAGGAAGAGAGCAGAGGTCTTAAAGAAATAAGGGAAGCTAATATAGTTGGTGTTGTCAATGGACAGGATCAAATACTTAATCCTGAAACAGATCCAAAACTAAAAGATATAGTGAAAAATCCTTCAGGGAGTAAATTCTTTAATCAGGAAAGCATTAATTTTCTGACAGAGATAGGTAACGACCCTTATTTTAAGAACGGACTTAACTTTAGTATGATGGACCCAGAAAGGTTCTTTAAAGCAAAACAAGTTATACGAAAACTTTTACTAATGGAATTTTTTCCTAATAACCCAGAGATATGGAACAATACAGAGTCTTTTATAGTCTATAATTTTGGTAGAATGACAGATCAAAAGGGCATAGAACTTTTATATTCAAAAGTTGATCAAATAACAGCTAATGGAGATATCGTTATAATCGTCGGTACAGAACCGGGTGGAATGTATGAACAAATGGCAGATCTAATGAACAAGAAGGCAGACAAGATGCAAAAAGAAGGTAAGTATTTTGCATTTACTAGTCGTTTTACGCCTTATTATTATGTTTATGGCGCCGATATTAAAGTAACACCATCATTTTTTGAGCCATGTGGAATGACACCTGCAGAAGCCAACAGAGGTGGAGTACCGGTCATTGTTAGCGACGTTGGTGGTTTGCAAAGATTTCAAGATGCCTTTATGTTCAAGATGATCCATAGTGATCCTTGGACATCTGCCAATAATCTTTATGAAGCTTATTTAGAAGCAAGGAGTGAATGGTATAACAACAAGGCTTCTTATGAAGATAGGATGCAAAGAGTTGCTTTAAAGGATTATTCATATGAAAAACCAGCGAGTTTGTATATAGAACTTCTGTTGGTTGCTCTTACTAAAACAAGCTTTAATGATGCAATAACAGTGGCAGAGGCTTACTCACAAGGTCTTGCCGATTATGAAGATTATAAAAGAGTTAAAGATGCTGTAATGACATTACCAGAATGGTTAAGGGAGGCATATATTAAATATGCTACAAGGTTCTCTTCTTACGACAAAGATAAAGCTTTCTTTTTCGGTGTGAGTAATTCCACTATAGAAGGTCTTTTTTCTAGCGACAAAGATGTTGAAGGTTCTATGTCTCGAGGGGAAGACATGAGAACAGATAAACCAGAGTACGCTAATGCTATAGTGGATGTTTCTGAAAAGAAAATATCTGTTTTTGAAAGATCTGCTATAGATTTTACTGGCCAAGCAGAAAAGATATCTATGTTCGACGAAAAGAAAGGTGATAAAAAGAATTTTATTCTAGATCTTTGTGTTGCAACCATAGTTCAAAAACAAGAAAAAGGTGAATCTATAGAGTCAATAATAAGCTCTAATTTTATGTTTTTTGCCGATAAAGGTGGCTTTATAGAGGAATATATAAAGACCATACCGCAAGCAAAAGATCATCAAGATATGAAAAATAGGCTTAATTTAGCTCGTTTTTACGTTATGGGTCTTAACAAGGTCGTAGAGTCTGATTTGTCTTGGTTTGAAAGAGTGCAGGAGCTTAAACAACAAATAACACTTATGGAAAACCAAATAAAAATGCCTAGAGATCTAATGCTAATAAACAATTTCAAGGAATATTACAAAAAGACATATGGACTAGATCTAAAAGAGACAAAGATGGAAGATCTATTCGACAAGATGGTGGTTGAAGGTGTTAAGGACTTAAATAAGGTTGGTGCTCCTTCTGCTGAATGGTTAAAGATGATGTGTGGTACAGAAGCAGAAAACTATCAGGATGGGTTACTCTACTATTTGAAATACAGAGCAGACAATACTGCAGATATTGACACACGAGCAGAAAGACAGTTTCAGTTCTTAACACTTAGTAGAAGAACTATATTTGAATTGTCAGAGCAAAAGATAAATCCAGAACATCCTCAGTTTAAGACTGTTTATGAGAGGTCTATTGAATCAATACGATATGTTAGGGACTTCTTGAACCCTAATGAAAAAGTCGGTGTAGAAAAGACCTTAAGAGAAGAAAAATTAAAAGAAATAAACAAAATAGAGTTGGATATAAAGAGATCAAAGGAAAGAACTAGGGTCTTTTAATTTATTGCGAATAAGGGTTTTTTATTATAATACAGCTTTTGATGTCACATAATAAGATTAAACAGATCGCTCTAGTAGCGCACGATAATATGAAAAAAGACCTTATTGAATGGGTTGAATTCAATAAGGGAACACTAAAAGCCTATGAAATACTTAGCACTGGTACTACTGGTTCTTTAATAGAAGAAAAGGTTGGTATAAAGACGACAAAACTAAAATCTGGTCCACTTGGTGGAGACCAGCAGCTTGGTGCAAAAATAGCAAATGGTGAAATAGATTTCCTTATATTCTTCTGGGACCCACTCTCTGTAATGCCTCACGACGTAGATGTTAAAAGTCTTTTAAGACTTGCTGTTGTTTATAATATACCTGTTGCATGTAACAGATCTACGGCTGACTTCATAATCTCATCATCACTTATGGATTCGAAATATGAAAGGCGTTTGCCTCATTTTGATGAATATTTGAATAGGAAAATAGAAGTATAAAAGGAGAGAAGAACATGCATTCAAAACCCAGACTTAGTTTTTGGCAGATCTTTAACATGAGCGTAGGTTTTTTTGGTATTCAACACGGATTCTCTATCCAGTTTGCAAGAATGAGCGCTATCTATGAACAACTTGGCGCTACACCAGACCAAATACCTTTTTTATGGTTAGCAGCTCCTATGACAGGATTGATAGTGCAACCAATAATAGGTTATATGAGTGATAGAACTTGGTGCAAACTTGGTAGAAGAAGACCATATTTTTTGATTGGAGCCATACTTGCTACTATAGCACTTTTTGTAATGCCTAACTCTGGTTCTCTTTGGACAGCGGCCGGGATGCTTTGGATATTAGACGCTTCTATCAACATAAGCATGGAACCATTCAGGGCTTTTGTTGCCGATAAACTACCACAAGAACAAGTTTCTTTTGGTTATTCAATGCAAGTTATAATGATAGGCATAGGTGGTGGACTTGGTTTTTGGATAGCATCTAAAGACTGGATATCCATTTTTCCTTCTTTGTCTAAATATGCAAGTTCTTCAACACATCTACAGTTCTATATTTGTGCTTTGATGTTTTTAGGTGGTGTACTGTACACAGTTATAACCTCTAACGAATATCCACCAGAGAATATGGATGAATTTAAAAAACACAAACAAGAATCAAGAGGCGTTAAACATTGGGCTAAAGAAACATATAATTGTATATTCCATATGCCACCAGCAATGAAAAGGCTAGCAGTGGTACAGTTCTTTAGTTGGATGGGATTGTTCTGTATGTGGATATTTTATTCAGTTGCTGTAGCTAATCACATATTTAATGCTACAGATAAACATTCTGAACTATATGAGCTTGGCATAAGAACAGCTAGTAGCACTATGACTACATATCAGATAATAAGTACGGCGTTCGCTTTTGTTATCCCTTTGCTTGCAAGAAGATTTGGTAATGTGTTTGTGCATACTATCGGTCTTTTATGTGCGGGTCTTGGACTACTTTCCATATACTTTATAAAAGATCCTAATATGCTTTATGTATCTATGTTTGGTGTTGGAATAGGCTGGGCTACTATTCTTTCTATGCCTTACGCTTTACTTGTAAGACATGTACCAAAAAGTAAATACGGTATCTATATGGGTATATTTAATATGTTCATAGTTATACCAGAAATATTATCAGCGTTAGTGTTGGGCTGGTTCATGAAGAACGTATTTAACAATAATTATATGGACGCAATAATCATGGGTGGTATTTTCATGTTCATAGCGGCGGCCGTAGTACAAACACTCCGTAAATACGAAAGAGAAGCAATACAGGAGAAGTAAAAATGAAATTCGAAAGGAGTTCTGGCGTACTTCTTCATCCAAGTTCTTTACCTAGCAAATATGGTATAGGGGACCTTGGACCAAATGCATATAAGTTTGTCGATTTTTTGGTAGAGACTAAACAAAAACTTTGGCAGGTATTACCTCTTGGTCCAACAGGATATGGAGATTCTCCGTATCAATGCTTTTCTACATTCGCTGGAAATCCTTTTTTGATTAGTATAGAAAAATTAATAGATGAGTCTTTGTTAGATGAAAATGCACCAGAATTAGAAGATAATTTTAACAACAAAATGGTCGATTATGGCAGAGTAATAAACTTCAAGTACGCCGTTCTTAGAAAAGCTTTTGTAAGGTTCATAGAAAGCAAAGATAAACAGCTAAAGACAAAGTTCAACACTTTTTGTGATAAGAATTCTTCTTGGCTGGACGACTATGCTTTATTTATGTCGCTAAAGGATCACTTTGGTGGAAAACCTTGGAGTGAATGGGAAGAAAATATAAAACTTAGAAGACCAGAAGCAATGGCAAAGTATCGTAAAGAACTTGCTGACAATATTAATTTTCAAAAATTCATGCAGTATATTTTCTTTAAACAGTGGTTTGAGTTAAAAGAGTATGCAAACACTAACGAGATAAAGATAATAGGCGATATTCCTATCTATGTTGCTTTTGATAGTAGTGATGCTTGGTCTAGTCCCTCTACATTCTATTTTGACGAAGATATGAATCCAATAAAAGTTGCAGGGGTTCCGCCAGATTATTTTAGCAAGACTGGTCAACTATGGGGTAATCCTTTATATAATTGGAAAGCATTAAAGGATAGTGGCTATGCTTGGTGGATAGATCGTATACGCGCTATAAATGAGCTAGTGGACATAATAAG
>CAYPMK010000024.1:0-2381 GCA_964411885.1 uncultured Bdellovibrionales bacterium | reverse complement strand
TCTGTTGTATACACAGGAACACATGACAACGACACTATAATAGGTTGGTATAAAAAAGCTCCAGAAGAAGATAAACATTATGTTAGAGAATACATGAACACAGATGCAAAAGATATTTCTTGGGATTTTATTCGTCATGCATGGATGAGCGTTGCTGTTTTTGCTCTTGCTCCTATGCAAGATATGCTTAGTCTTGATTCAGAGTGCAGGATGAATACTCCAAGTGTTGCAAGTGGTAACTGGCAATGGCGTTTTACTTGGGATCAAATAACTCCACAGATAAAAGAAAAGTTGTTAAAGTTGACCAAACTATACAGTCGTTAATTTTACAATTTTTAGTTTTGAACTAGCCCCAGACTTAATACTTAGTTTATCTTTTTTTACCTTTAGTTCTTTGCTTAAAAGCTCTATTAGTTCCTTGTTAGCTTTGTTATCTTCTGCTTGTTCCGCTATAGATACTAGTAACGCTTGTTTTACTGGTAACTCGCTGTTGTCTGGCAGTGGAGTTAATCCCTCTATTTTTGATCTTTTTGCATTTGGTTTTACTTTTATGACGTAAAAAGTGTTTGAGTTCTTATCTTTCCACGAACAGTCGTTCATTATCTTTTTGTTGGGATATTTATATCTATCGCTATTTTTTCTTCGTTCTCTATTTTATCTAAAAGCCTAAGGTGTGTTTCTAAAGTAGATCTTATTTGTGCGGCTAGTTCCATTTTATGTTTTTTTAGTCTGTTAACTTCTTCTATTGCCGCTTTTGCATCTTGTTGAGCTTTTCTTGTTACAGCCTCTGCTTTTAATTTTGCTTGTGTCATTAGTTGTGTTGCTTCTCTTGTCGCGTCTTTCTTTAGGTCCTCTGTTACTCTTTGTGCAGTATGCATGGTGTCTTTGAGCATAGATTCTCTATCCCTGTATTCTAATATGAGCAGTTCTTTTTCTCTCATTTTATCCCTTAATACTTTGTTTTCGTAAGCAAGGGTCTCCATTTGTTTGGCTAGGTCCTCTAAAAAATCCCTTACTTCATTTACGTCATAGCCCCTAAGGGTTTTATTAAAATCTTTAAGTTGTATGTCCATTCCACTATATCTCATACCTATATCTTACACATTCATGCTTTTAAGTTCAAGCTATTTGCTGTAATATTCCAATAATGATACTTGAGTATGGCAAAATAAAGGGACTTAAAGGACTGGTCTTTGTTCTTAAGGATAAAACAAAGATACAAGCTGTTTATCCTTTTTTGTGTGAAAAAATAAGCAAGGATTTTGCCTTAGAGGTGCTTAAAGAGCAGGGAATATCACTAAGACCTAAAAAAGCTGATCTTAGTTGGCTTGCTGATGTTCTTAAGGGTGCTAAATATGGATTTAACAACGTCGAACTGGAAGCTTGCTCTGAATTTAGAACGAAGATCTATAAAAAGTTATTCCAAACAAAACCCGGTACTGTAATTAATTATTCTGATCTTTCTTTTGAAAAGGCTAGGGCGGTTGGTTCTGCAATGAAGAATAATCCAATACCGCTCTTAATACCGTGTCATAGGGTTAGCGCAAAAAATGGGGCTGAGAACTACAATATTAGCTGTTATAAAAAAAGGCCAACTATTTGCAAAGGGGTCGATGTTAGTTCTTGTTCCAAGAGAATAAAAACAGCATTAAGGGAGTATGAGATCTGTGAATAAGCTTATTAGTGTCCTGATCTTTTTAATACTCTTACTTACTATAGGTTTTTCTTACAAAACAAGGGAACACAGGTTTACTTTCGTAAAAGAGTTAAAAAAAGCAGTTAATATCATTGAAAATAAAAAGACAGAAAAAATAGATATTATAAATAGACCAATAATTTTTGATGCACAAAGGAAATATCTTACAGCCACGTATAGAGAAAAACACACAGGAGATTGTGATTATAAGAGCAAGGGTGTTGAAGAGTGTATAAGAATAGAACCAAAATTAATAATTTTACATATGACAGAGATAAAAAATTTAGAAGCATCATTTGAGCACATGAAAGAGCCCGTGCTTAGTGAAGAACGTGAAAAATTAATAAGCAGGAGTTATGACAGGCTGAATGTTTCTGCACATTATCTTATAGACAGAGACGGAAGCATTTATAACTTGATGCCTGAATACTATATGGCAAGACACGCGATAGGTGTTAACCATAACTCAATTGGAATAGAAAATGTTGGCACCAATAAAGAAGGTCCTAGCCAAGAACAAATAGAGTCTGCAAAAAAACTTGTTACTTATCTTATGAAAAAATACGGAATACCTTTAAACAACGTCTATAGCCACGCCGGTACTAAAGTTCTAAAAGAAAGCAATAATCCTTTGTTCGTTGAAAAAGATACTTCTTATTTTGAGCAGAAATATTGTGGAGAAAAA
>CAYPMK010000023.1:0-23547 GCA_964411885.1 uncultured Bdellovibrionales bacterium | reverse complement strand
ACTATGGAGTTTGATTTTGTACCAGCTGTAACAGCCCAACAAAGTTTGCATGCAAGGAGTTCCTCTTTTGTTACCTCTCGTTTAGAAACATTTTTAAATGTTTCTTGTTCAGCAAGATCTTTCCACCACTCATCTTTCTTTTGTTCCAATACGCCACCACAGGCACTTCTTTTAGTGTTAGCTGACCTTAACACAGCCTCTTTATCTACTTTCAATATCTTTAATTTTTTTCTTGATTCAGACATTAAAACAAAATCACTGCTGAATTCTGGCGCACAAAGAACTTCAACAAATTTGCCTTTCATTGCTAAAAGTAATTCCTGATCTGGTGCAGAAGACAGTGTTAATACTCCACCATAACTAGATACTGGATCACAATCCCACGCTTTATTAAAGGCATCGGTAAGACTTAGTTCAGACACCCCTACTCCACACGGACTACCATGTTTAACAATAACGGCGCTGTATTTATACCCCATGGTATTTAAACCCATACAAAGTTCACAAGACCCATCAAGGTCTAAAAGATTATTATAAGAAACTTCACCCTTTAATACTTCTTTTATATAAGAATTAGTACTCAAGTAACTTGCAGTTTGATGAGGATTTTCTCCGTACCTTAAAGGCATCTCGTGACTGCCAAGATATGACGCTATTGCCTCATCATACGACGACGAATGCAAAAACGCTTTTGCCGCTAGTTTTTTTCTGGTTAAAAGACTTATACCACCCTCTTGTATCTCTTTTATCACCGTAGAAAAATCTACAGCATCCACAAGGATAGTAACACTTTTATATGATTTAGCTGCAGCACGTATTAAAGCTATTCCACCAATATCTATATGCTCTACAACAGTGTCTATATCTGCACCACTTTTTACAGCTTCCCTAAAAGCATAAAGGTCTACGCAAACTATATCAAATTCCTGTATTTCATGCTCGGTGGTTTGCGCTTTATGTGTTTCTGTTCTTTTAGATAAAATGCCACCAAATATTTTTGGATGTAGAGTTTTAACTCTACCGTCAAGTATTTCTGGAAAATTTATGTACTCTTCAACAGATCGTGCTGTAATACCTATGCCCTTCAAAAAAGAACAAGTTCCTTTTGTACTGTATATATTCACACCAAGTTTATCTAAGTCTATGGCAAAATCTTTTATTAGTTCCTTGTTAGTTGCACTTATTAACGCTGTTTTAGGCTGTATCCTTGCTTCCATTATATGTTCTCCTGATCCTTGGATTTAATAACGTTAGTACCTCATATACTATGGTACCAGAGACTTTAGCCCAATAAGCGGCATCATGTCCCTCTCCGATTATTGTTACAGTATCACCTATGTTGATAGAATTTAATCCTGTTACATCCACCATAAAATAATCCATACAAATAATGCTAACTATTGGTGCTTCGCTACCATTAATGATGACCGTTCCTTTTCTGTTAGAGCGCATAAAACCATCACCATATCCAACTGGAACTATGGCCACTTTCATATCATAAGGTGCCTTGAACCAACCACCATAACTAATGGTTTCCCCTTTTTTTACGTTCTTTATATCCTTAATGTGTGAATATAACCTTAGTACAGGCTCTAATCCCGGATGACCATAACCAAATATTGCTATTCCAAGACGAGCTGTGTTGGTCCAATCAAAATTAAAATTAAAAAATCCTGCGCTATTCTCTATATGAATATATTTTGGAGCCTCTAGGTGTTTTTTCCACTCACTAATAGAAGAAACAAAACGTTGTGTTTGTACATCATTCCATTCAGACGTTCTTGAACCTGCAGAAGTAAAATGTGACATTAAACCTTCTGGCAATATGTACTCAAGTTTTTTTAACTTTGATATAAAACTTTTTACCTCGCTACTTGGTATACCCAACCTGTGCATTCCAGTATCTATCTTTACATGTACAGGTAGTTGTTTATTCCTAAATTTTAGATATCCATTTAATTTTTCCGCCATATCCTGACTGAACACTACTGGTCTAAGATTATTGTTGAACAATGCTTCAAATTCATTCTCTTCTGCTCCACCAAGAACTAGAATGTCACATGATATTCCGCCTTGTCTTAACCTAACACCTTCATCAACTCTTGCTACACCAAGAAAATCAATGCCAAGCTTTTCTAAGGCCTTTGCTGTTTCAAGGTCTCCATGACCATAGGCGTTTGCTTTAACTACTCCCTGCACTCTTTTAGCAGAGGAGAATTTTTTTATCAGTTTAATGTTGTTCTCTAGAGCTTTAAAATTTATCTCTATGTGTGTTTCTTTTATCATTGTTTACTAGGACCTGTGACAACTTGTTTTGCAGTATAAGAAGGAGTATATCCTTTATAAGGTAAGGCCTGAGTTACCATATTCCTTCCTGCAGTTTTACTCTTATACAGTGCTTCATCAACTACGGATATTAGTTTTGAACTTTCATCTGCGTGTGATGGAGCTTCTGCAACACCTATACTGATAGTAAGATTACCATTTGGTTGTTTTTCTTGATTTGGGAAAGCAGTTATCTCTATGGTCTTTCTTATCTTTTCTGCAGTTATCATTGCGCCCTCAAGACTGGTATGAGGGAGTATTATTCCAAACTCCTCTCCGCCGTATCTACACGGGATATCTGTAGTACGTAATAGTTTTCTAAGAATGTCTGCCATAGACCTTAAGAGCATGTCTCCCATAGGGTGACCATTGATGTCGTTGTAGCTCTTAAAATGGTCTATATCAAAGAATATTAAGGACACAGGGTGTTGTAATCTTTTTGCAACTTGTATTTCTGTGTCCAGTTTTTCTTTAAAATATCTATGATTATAGAGCTCTGTTAATCCATCTTTTATAGCAAGGTCCTTAATCTTTCTGTGCAACAATGCTTTATCATAGCTGGTCTCGAACTGGTTCAAATATTGCTGAACTATTTTCTCTTCTTTTGGATCAAGTGAATTCTGATCAACAATAAGAGTAACACCAAGTGGCGTGTCCCTTATTATCAAAGGATACGCAAGATATTTAGTAGTGTTGAACAATTTGTTGACCAAGGTCTTTAACGATGGATGATTATTTATCTTAGAAACTATAGATACTATATCTTTTTCACCTGCAACACCAAGGCTCATCCCAACGTTCTTTAATGCTTCCATCTGTTCTTTAGAAAAAGAACATTGGCCCTTACATTGAATATGTCTTACTACCAATGCTGTTTTTTGTGGAAAATATTTTAAAAATACACAAGTTGAACCACCTAATAATGAGCTCGTGTAAGAAAGGAAAGTCTCTATTATCTCATCTGTATCAAGTAAAACTAAAAGCTCTTTACCAAATTGATATATGGCAGTTATTTCTTCGCTGATAGCAGTGATCTCTTCATTAGCATTAGTAAGTTCATCATTCTTTTTTTGAAGTTCTTCCATTAGGTGACGATTCTCTAACCTTAAATATATTTTATCTATTACCCTTAATACCAATGTCTTTACTTCATTAAGGTTAGAAAATGGTTTGTTTATATAATCATAAACACCCAATCTTATAGCCTGCTGGGCTGTCTCTAAAGAAGCATGAGAGGTCATTATTATTATTTCTATTTCATCACTTATTTTTTTTGCATGCATGGCAAGTTCTACGCCATTCATCCCCGGCATCCTTATATCCGTCATTATTATGTGAGGGAGTTCCCCTTGATTTAAGAGCTCTAGCGCTTCTTCTGCGCTAGCCGCTGTAACAACATTATAACCTTCTGATGCAAGCGTTTCATAAAGTATAGACCTTATGCTATCTTCATCATCAACGACCATTATAAAAAAATCTTGAGCAGGCACTTTTAACTCCTCCTAGTTGGTCTTTTTATTTCTACGTTGGAGATTGATTTCTTTCTTGGGATATATTCTAGGTCTTTTTTTGTCTCTAGCTTTGGTTCTGGCTTTAACTCCACTTTTTGTTCTGGCTCTGGTTGTATTGCTTGTTTTTGTACTTCTTCACTCTCTGTTGGTTTGCTTGGTAAGCTCGGCAAAGGTGGTATTTCTTCTTTTGGAGCTTCTGGTATCACTTGTGGCTTTGGTTTTGGTGGGGCTGCCTTCATTTCGTTCTTTTGTACACTTGGCTCTGTATCATCTGTTGGTTTAACGGTCGGTTTTACTATTATAGGATCTTCTCCTCTATAACCACCACCGTTAGCCTCTTTTTCTGGATGCTTAACAGGCATTGGCATTTGTGGTGCTCTCATTACTACTGGTTCTTTGGGATCTGTCCATATGCCAGAAGAAGTATTATCATCACTTACCTGAGACGATATAGTCTTTTCATAGGGTATATCAAGTATGAACTTAGTACCCACTCCTTCTTCTGATTCAACATTTATTATTCCTTTATGTGATTTTATTATCCCAAAAGAAACGCTAAGACCAAGTCCTGTTCCCTGCCCAGAGGGCTTAGTGGTAAAGAATGGTTCAAATATCCTTTTCTTTACAGTAGCATTCATGCCACAGCCAGTATCTTGTATTTCAATCCTTGCATAACCATTACCCGAATCCTTAACCCTAACGGTAAGATTTTTCGTCTGTTGGTTTTCCATTGCATGTTGAGCATTCAAAAGCAAGTTAAGCATTACCTGTTCTATTTGGTTAGCATTTATCAATACAGGCTCTAAGCCTTCTGTTATTTCTTGTGTTATTTTAACACCATTTATGGTTAACTGATGGTCTACAAGATTTATAGAACTCTTTATGATCTTACTAATATCGTCCCTGACCATAATAGCTTTTTCCTGTCTAGAGAATTTCATTAAATTCTCTATTATGTCTTTACACCTTTTTGTTTCTTTTTCTATTATCTCTAAACTTTTGTCTACTTCCTGTGGGCTACAACTCTTTAAGAGTTTTTCTCTGGAGAGTTGTGCGTGCCCAAGAATACCTGTTAAAGGGTTTTTTACTTCGTGTGCTATACCTGCACTTATTTGCCCTAATGCAGACATCTTTTCTGATTGTATCAATGCAGCTTGTGCGGCCTGAAGTTCGTTCTCTCTTGCATATAGTTCATGACCCATCTTCTTAAAACTTTCTGCCAGCTCCCCTATTTCGTCGTGGGCCTTTACATCAACACCTACAAGGAAGTTTCCTCTAGCTATCTCACCTGTTATTCTGGACAGTTTTAGCAAAGGATCTATAAGTGATCTTGCAAAAAAGAGCCCAATAATGAACGTAAATATAAAAACAAAGATAGAAGATATTATTAAAATTATTTTTAATTTCTCTGCCTCTGCATATGCGTCAGAAGCCAATATCTTTGAAAGAATCCCAATATTGGACCTTCTTACCTTGAACATAGAACCTATAACCTTTTGTGAATTTTCGTCAGTATACTCCATGGTCCTTTCTGCTAGAACACCAGATTCAAAGAAGCCCTTAAAGATATCAAGCTTAGAGATACTTTTACCTATTTGAACGGTATTTGGGTGCACAAGGATCCTGCCCTGATCATCAACAAGATAATTAACATATTTTCCACTATTTGAATTAACAGCAGTAAGTATTAGGTCTGGTATGAGAATAGCTACGAACACCTGCAATCCCGGAACTTCTGGTATCTTTATAGGGAAAGTATAAAGAATTACCTCGTTCTGATAATTAATTAGCTTACCAACATTAAGATATTCATTGTCCTTTAACGTAGATTCAAAATCTACATTTCGTTCTAGATTGTCAAAAGTGTTGTTGTTTATTTCTTTTGATTTACTGTATCGTGGGTTCAATAATAAACTTTGTCTTTGAGGCTGAACAGCAGAACTTGTTATAGAATATTTTGCTATCGCAAGGACTTCTGGGGATCTTTCAAATATTATTTCTGATCCAGAAGCTATTACTCTATCTGAAACAACCGCTAATAGAACTTTTTCCTTAATGTTCTCTAATCTTTCTTCTATTAGTGCACTTATATCTTTTGCATAAAGTCTTGTATTTGATTTGGCATTATTCGCCATATCCTTAAAGGCAACGTTATACGCCTGTCCAAATATAAGGGTAATACAAATGGATATGAGAAGTACCAAGAGCAGTAATAATTTAGTTCTTATAGATAATTTCATTTATCTTTTCCTTACTGTAGCCTCTATATCTTGTAAATGATAACGTATCCTTTTTCTGAAAAGATCATCAATATTCAAAAATCTGCACCCAAAACCAGCTGGTATATCCCCTTTCTTTTTTGGGTTTATCCACATTACTTCACCGTCTGCAAACAGGATAGAGCTATTTTTTAGGACCATTTCAAAACTAAACTTATCTCCAACAGAAACATTCTTTCCTGAAGCCACAAAAAGACCCGTTTCTGAAAGATCAAAACTCTTTGCTTCAAACATTATATCGTCAGAATATAATCGTTTGACCAAGATCCTCATCCCATTGTAATAGAATCTTCTTGCCTGTTCCCACCATCTAATTTGAGGGTTGAAGTAAGGGGCATAAACCTCTTTTCTTACGAAAGCTATTATAATTGCTAAGACCAGAATATTAAAAATAACTATCAACCACAACGGTGTGGTCGTTAGTCTTTCAAAATAGAGAATGGTGTTGTTGAACAAGAGAAGTATTGAGTGTACTATTAGAACATAGTATCCCCATTTTCTTACTGTCCATATTGCATATCCAACAAAGGGAGTTACCACCATCAAAAGAAAAACATGCCAGCTTATAGTGTATGGTAACAAAAACAGCTTTCCCGGGCCTATACCGTGTAACCACATTAATTCAAGCAATATGAATAGCGGAGAGAAAAAATACAGGAAAGATAACAGCCTTATCACAAGAGGCCTTTGCTTCATTACACTTACCCCCCCTAATCTATGTTAATAATATAGATAATAGCATTTGTATGATTTTTGTCCAATTTATTTACAGACAACCTAGCGACTTGACTGTCACTTAGTGTTAGTTAGTACTTTTTATGACTATCTCGGAGTTTTCGGGAAACCATTCTTGTCAGATTTTGCGTAAAAATTGCGTACGAGACCGATGCGATGCACTGGGAGACAGCGGCGAGCTAACAACTTGAATACAATAAAATCAGACCAAGTTGCAGTCAAGATCGATAACAAGGCGGACTCGCAGAAGACGACGCAAACGTACATAGAAAGTACGTTGAGGAGGCTTCAAGAGTCCAACGAAGTTAGCGACTTGAATGCGACTTGGTAAGTGAAGAGGTCCTATACTCTATATTCTCAAGCAGAGTATATATACGCTCTAATACTTCACTCTTAACAAGCATTAGCGGCAGAAAATTATAAATTGTCCAATTCACCTGTGTCCTGCCTGAAAAATATATTATGAAATTAGTTTCATTCGGAAGGACTATAAAATAAAAGGTGCCTACCACCTCTTTTGCAAGTTTAGACGGTTTATCCATCCTAAGTGTTAAAGTAGGATCTTTTTCATTATCACTCTTGTCCTCTATCATCAGGTTTAACCAGTATGAACCTTTGAGTATATTATTCATGCTAACATTAGTCCTAAAATATGGACCTTTCTTGATAGGTTGAACAAAACGCATTGATTTAATATCTATAAAATATTTACCCTTTTGCCCATTCCTTCTAACATTGATATCCCTAAGTACCCATTCCTGATATTTAACAAAATCCTTAATAACGGTTTGAGCTTTTTTATAATCAACAGGTATATAAGCTATAGTCTCAAGATTAAATGACCTGTCCTCTTTGAATAAGAGCGAATAAGGTTCACCGATCTTCTTTTTTGAAGCCACTTTTTCAAAAATATTAAGTGAGGCAAGCTTTACGAATATCTTTTTGTTTTGTTCGGTGGTCTTATTATAATAATCATAATAATGTTTTGGAAGACGTAGTTTTGCCTTTTTACGACTTGTTTTTTCAAAAACTACAGAGTTATTACTCTTATTCTCTTCTATTTGTATGTTCTTAAGTTCTATCTCATTTACAGGTTTTGAATAGAACATGGTATCTTCATAAATACTGGAGTTAGCCATACAAGAAAGGGAAAAAATTATTGATGTAAATATGCCAAACATTAATAAATATATATTACATACATTAGAATTATGCGATATAAAAAAAACATGACCAATAACTCAGATAAAAGAAAACGTTTTGGTATAGTTATAGGTTCTATCCTTTTTACTGCAGTATTCGCTATCCTTGTCATAACTTTTGCCAATGCTGTGGCCTTTACAAAATACCCCTTCGCTGGATTTTTCTTCCAACCAAATAGATATGTTTCATTCACAGAAAGGAATGAATGGGAAGGCATGAAACATGGAGTTAAAGCATTAGATAGGTTACAATCCATAAATAACGAAAAGGTAAGCAACGGTACACAGGCTCTAAGAAAAATACAAGGAATGCCAAAACATTCCACAGTTAAATTTGAGTTTTTAACCCCAGAAGGCAGTAACAAAAAAGTAGAGCTTAAACTATCTGATTTCACCACTAACGACTTGTTGGTTACGTTCTTCCTGCCATTCTTAATAGGACTTTTCTTTTTAGTCATAGGTTTTGTGGTCTTTCTTTTAAACCCGTTAAAAAAAGTAGCTTTTATAAACTTCCTTTCAGCTCTGTTCATAGCCCTCTTCTATTCGACATCATTGGATTCAAATACCACTTATTGGTTCTATAGATTGTTTGCTTTATACCCATTAGTTGGAGCAACTGCCATCCATCTTATATTGACCATAACAGCATCTAAATTCTTAAAAAAACATCGAATAGCGGAATTCTTGCCATACCTTGTGGCAGGAATGATCGTGGCACTTCAACAAACGTTCCTATATACAGAATATTCTGCAAAATTGATCTATCTAGTATCACCGATATTCCTTGTCGGTTGCGTAATAATGGTCTTGGTCTACCTTATACTTTATTACTTCTCTACAAAGGACGACGTTATCTCTAGAAGAAAAACAAGGTTCTATTTAATAGCTTTTGGTTTTGGTACTATTATCCCTGCTCTTTGGTCTATAACCTTTGCTTTTGGCAAACCACTTATTAGTTTGGATTGGGCAATTGCACTTTCTGTTTTCTATCCAATATTCACTGGTTATGCCATAACAAGGGAAGACCTTTTCAGCCTCGAAAGAATAGTAAGAACATCAATAGAGTATCTTCTGTTTACCGGTCTTGTAGTGGCAGCATATTTTGTAATAGTAACAATAAGCTCCATGGCTTTACAACGTTATGTAGAGAGCACACCACTAATAACGACTATACTTACCATATTGGTAATAGTTGTTCTAACGCCTTTCAGAAAAAGGGTTCAAAGTTTTATAGACAGAACTTTCTACCCAGAAAGATACGATGTGCTTGAAAAAATAAATGAAATAAGTTCTGCGCTCCTTTATGTTAGGGACAGAAGAACTCTTGGTGTAATAGTAAGCAAAAAAATATCAGCATCCTTATCACTGAATAATGCGGGTCTTTTGTATTGTTCTTACGACGGTAAAAGTTCTTATTACACAGATCAAAATGGAACAAAGCAAGTTGAGCTAACAAGACATGGATTACAAAGAATCTTTCCAAAAGCAGGGTCAATAGAGTACTCTAATGAGATCTTTGATGCCATACCACCAAGGGCTACAAGAAAAGAAATAGAAGAACTAAAAGACCTTGCGCCAATGTATTTCCTTCCCATAGGAAGAGAAAGAACCAGAGGGCTTTTGGTCATAGGCCCAAAGCGTAATATACAAAGTGTTTTCATACATGATGATTTTAGTTTCTTGCAATCCCTGCAGCCTCAATTAGAAGTTGCCCTGGTAAACGCAGAGCTCCATGAGCAAAAAGCGGAGCAAGAAAGATTGGCCACCATAGGAGAATTCTCTAGCGTAATAATACACGAGATAAAGAACCCTTTGGGAATAATAAAACTAAGTAGTGGCACTTTAAAGAAAAGGCTTCATGAGGACCCAAAAGCAATAGAGGTTTTGGGGTTCATAGAAGAAGAAGTTAGCAGAATGAATGATACCGTGAGTAACTTCCTTGATTATGCAAAGCCAAAATATCCTGTTAAAAAACGTTACACCATGGATGAACTTAAGGCTTACATAGAAAATCTACGACCTGAATTTCAAAAAGAACAATTTAACTTAGTGTTAAGGATAGAGAGCTCTGTTAACAATATATACATAGATCCAGATCATCTTAAACAAATGTTGCTCAACCTCATCATTAATGCCAAAGAAGCAAATCCTTCAGATAACACAATATATATAGATGTATCAAAAGAGGATGATAATCTGGAAATAACCGTTAGCGATAATGGAGAAGGAATAGCAGAAGAACATATTAGCAAGGTCTTTGATCCTTTCTTTACAACAAAAGAACATGGTACTGGCCTTGGACTCAGCGTTACAAAGCAGCTTGCAAAGGTGAATGGTGGAGATGTAAGATATAAAAAACATAATGGACTTTCTGTTTTTGTAATAAGTCTACCATTAGTGGAGAATACTCAATGAACTACAGAATACTCATAGTAGATGACGAAAAAAACATGTGCCGTTCACTAGAGATCCTTTTAAGCACAGAGGGCTACAAGACCACTTCTTGTGAAAATGCAAACTCCGCACTAAAAGTTCTGGAAAAAGAAGATTTTGATCTTGTAATAACAGACCTCACCATGCCAGGGATGAGCGGAATGGAACTTCTAAAAAAGATCAAAGAACTACATGGTTCTACGCAGGTCATAATGATGACTGCATACTCTACGGTCCAATCAGCTATAGAAGCCATAAAAATAGGCGCATACGATTACCTTATAAAACCTTTTAGCGACGATGATATATTGAAATCAGTAAAAAAAGTATTAGAACTTGCTGAACTTAGAAATGAGAACGTAGTTTTAAAAGAACTTCTAGAGAATAAAGAAAAACGAATAGTTTATGTAACAAAAAGTAGTTCCATGAAAAAAATCATGTTCATGATAGAAAAATCTGCACCAACACCCTCTAACATACTTATAACTGGAGAAAGCGGGAGCGGTAAAGAAGTCCTTGCAAGACTGATACATCAAAAAGGGCCTTGGGCAGATAAAAGATTCTTTGCAATAAACTGTGCTTCTATTCCTGAAAGCCTTCTTGAAAGTGAACTCTTTGGTCATGAAAAAGGGGCATTCACTGGTGCACTAAAAACAAAAAAAGGTAAATTCGAATTAGCCCCAGAGGGAATAATATTCTTAGATGAAATTGCAGAAATGCCATTGTCGTTACAAGCAAAGCTTTTAAGAGTGATAGAAAATAAAAAGTTCGAACGCCTTGGAGGAGTAGAAGAAATAAGTTTTTCTTCAAGAATAGTTGCTGCTACCAATAAAAACCTAAAAGAACTAGTAAAAGAAGGGAAATTCCGTGATGATCTTTTTTATAGACTCAATGTTGTTAATATAAATATCCCTCCACTAAGGGAAAGAAAAGAAGACCTTGATGAGCTAATAGATGTTTTCCTTAATACAAAATCTATGGAATTAGGTATAAAACAGAAACAATTAAGTACAGAAGCAAGAACAAGGTTAATGTCATACAATTACCCCGGTAACATAAGGGAACTTTCTAATATCATCGAAAGCTCTCTTATTATTTCTAAGACCAATACTATTAAGGCAGAAGACCTTGCACTACCAAAACAGGAAATAAACAGTGAGTTAAATGGTTCGCAGAAAATTGAATTAGAGAATGGCTATAAAAAGATACAAGACATCTTTAACGGCTTAGAAGAATCACTTATAAAAGAGGCTTTAAACACACATAAGGATATGCCTAACGAGGATATAGCTAAACTACTTGGGACGACACGCAGAGTACTTGAATCAAGGATAAAAGCCTACAACATAAAAAAATAAAATTCACTTTAAACAATCTAGATAATGCTTTTTTGGACCCTCTCGGAGCGACAGCTTAAGCCGACCGCATAGGGAGGGTTAAGATGGAGTGAGAGACTGAGTTGCCCTATGGATATCAGGCTCCATAGGGACAACGTGTCCTAAAAAGCATTATCTAGATTGTTGTAATAATATTAATAGTTCCTTATTGATTGAAGTTAAGGATTCTTTCCCATGCAGGTATATATCTTTGGTTCATTGAAATTACTTTTTTCCACATCACCATAGCTGTATTCTTTTCACCTGATCTAAACATTACATCACCCATAAGTGTTATCGCATACAGCGACGTATATTCATCTGTAGCTTGAGCCTTCATTAAATGGTTCCTTGCTTGTCCTAAGTTATCTTCTTCTATAGCAAGTATTCCTGCATAAAGATGTGTAAGTTGATTTGAATAATCCAAGGCCAAGGATTTTGAAATCTCTTCTTTAGCGGCTTTTTGTTCTGAACGGTTATAATCGATTATACCCTTTATTGTGAGTTTTATTGGATCATCATCCTTATATATTTCATCATCAAGGGTTTTTAGCGCAAGCCCTGTGTTACCCTTCACCATATATAATATCGACAATATATAACCGGCTTGAGCCCTTTCAAGCCCAGTGTAAATTTTGTACATATCATTCAATATGTCTATTTCTTCGTTAATAAGATCTTCTCTTGGTATTTGATGCAAAGGTGTAAAGACCCTTTTGTTGTAATAAGGATCAAGATAGACCACTTTTTTTAGAAGCTCAAAAGCCGCCTGTGGAGCAGAAGACATATAATTGCTGTATGCTCCCAAAGTATATAACTCCCTCATGTTAGGGCTTTGTTGCATAGCAGAATTAAACACCTTTACAGCGTCTTTATACTTACCTTGTTTCATTATTGAATATGCTTCTAATAATGCCGCGTCCCCAAAATTCGCTGAAAGCTTTTGTGCATTTTTAAAATATTCCATCGCTGCCTTATAATCTGAACGCTTCATCATTACACAACCCATGTTGTAATAAAGAAAAGCATTTGTAGGTCTTATGGCCAAGGCTTGATTAAAATATCCCTCAGCAGAACTAAGGTTGCCCTTTTTATATTCCAAGATACCAAGAAATGTTTTTATATCACTCTGCTCTTCTTGATCAGGGATCTTTCCAATATTAGCGTCTGCATAAAGTTCCTGAAGTTCTTTTTCTGAATGTTCCATATTAGACAGAACGACAAGATCTATGGCTGCTTTTCTTATTCTAACAGACGAGTGATATGGCTTTGCTGCCAACGCTTTATGATAATATTTTAAAGCTTCTTTAAAAAGCCCACCTTCTTCGTATTCCTTTCCCTTTATATAATATTTATTAAAATAGTCCCCCGTTTCGTCAAAGGCCTCTTTACTTCTCTTAGCAACAGAGGATTCAAATGCCCAATACCCAAGACCTATTACTGCCAGAACACCTATTGCAACAACAGCGGGTATAAGCACGTTGTGTTTTTTCACCATTAACGGTGCTTTGTATACATATTCTCCGTCTTCTAGATCTGAGATAATAATGCTTGGTTTTTTGAATTTTGGTGGAGCAACTTTTCTTTTCTTAGCCCTTGCTGTTTCAAGTTTTTCTATATCAAAATTAGCTGTAGACTCAGACAAACTGTAGTCTGCTCCCAAGGCCAACTCTCTAAAATCGTCTATATTCTTTATGAGTGTCCAGTCTTCTCCCGGACGAGATATTTCGTCTAAAAATACTACTTTCTTTGAACCTATAAGTTCCTTTACATGCTCGTTATCATAAGGACCCAATATTTTACAGTCAGTGGTCCTTATAAGCCACTTAGTTGACTTCTTTGTTTTTTTACTAGATCTAGAACTCTCTGACATAGACTAGAGTATAAATGTTTTAATAAGTTCAGACAACATAAAACATCTTTCTCTCAACCTCTATGCCAAGAATACTTATATCACCTTTTAACCTATTCCTTTTATCATCAGTGAAGGTATTAAGTTCAAAGGCTATATTGCTGATAATATCAGATATAGGAAGATGTTGTGCATTATGAAGACATTTTTTAAGTCTTTCTATACCAAATTTAACTCCGTTCTCATCCTCTGAATCAATAAAGCCATTATTGACCATAACAAGACGATCTCCCGGAAGTAACCTCATAGAAGTCCTTTGAGGAGCTATTAGGCTAGATTGTTCACTGTTATTAGTACTTATAAGATCCTCTCCACGGACTATTAGTAGCTCTGGCATTCCAGCAGAACAAAGCTCCATCTCTAAAGAACTTTTATCGATCAATAGATAGTTCATTTTGATCAGAGAAGCCATGTCTTTTCCTGTCTCCTTTATACTAGAACAATTATCAAGTTCTTGATTCAAGGAATGAAAAAAACTCATACAATTTTCTGTTGTTTTAGAATCTACAAGGCTGGATGCAAAACTCATCACAACTGCAGAAGTACCATAACCCCTTGCATCACACATTATAACACCAGCACCTTCATGCTGAGGAGTTTCGAATATATCAAAATAACCATTAAGGTCATCTTTTGAGATGGAATATTTTGAAGCAAACGTAAATCCTTTTACTTTTGGTAATTTTTTTGAAGCAAGTTTTCTATATAAAGACGTAGCTGCTCGTATACCAGATTCTGTTTCTTTTATTATACCACCTATACACGAATTAAGACTATCAACTACACCATAAAGTTTTTCTAACTCTTTTTGCTTTTCTTCTAATTTTTTTTCTAACTCTTGTATCCGTTGCTGGTCTTGAATGTTCATTTTTTCTCCAAGATCGCTATATATAGTCCATCCATATTAACATCATTAGGTATAGTAAGGCACTCCATTTTTTTATCCAAAGCGCCAATTTCTTGAATAGCAGAAGAAATAACCTCTATAGTTTCTTCTTTCCTGAAGGTACATACTGAATAAAGTAGATATCCTCCTTTTTTTAGTGCCATCAAACCTTTAACTAATATGGACTTTTGTAACTGAGGAAGTTTTTCCCAATTGCTAAAATCCTCTCTTATGGCAATATCAGGATTCCTAGCAAGCACACCAAGTGCGCTACATGGTGGATCAACTAACACTCTGTCGTAAGTTCCAGCCTCTATCTCTAAAGTTGTTACATCTTCATTAATTATACTTATAGAATTAATGCCAAGTCTGTTTATGTTCTCATGCAGTCTTAAAGATCTTGCAGGTGATCTATCTACAGCTGTTATTTTAGCTTTATCGTTGCAAAGAATAGCAGTTTTTATTGCCTTCCCACCGGGAGCAGAACAAAGATCCAATATCTCCATTTCCTTATTAACATTTAAAAGATGAACGGCATATTGAGAAGAAAGGTCTTGAACAATGAAGTACCCTTGCTCAAATTCCTTGCTGTTGAATATTTTTCTATCAAATGTTCTTATTGAGTTAACACCTTTATACTCTATCGGCTCTGCCTCTATACCCTCTTCTATTAACCTTTTATGAAGTTCGTTTATACTTATCTTAGTCTCATTAACTAGAAGAAAAAAAGGTTTAATACTGCTTAAATTATCTATAACTTGTCTTGAATCATCTAAAAAGACTTTTTTTATTTCAGCATTTATATGTTCGGGGAACCAAGGATAAGAATCCAAGATCTTTTTTTCTTTCTCAGCACTTCTCAAAAAGCCAGATAGTATTGCATTAACAAATGGTTTAGCTCCAGCCTCTTTAAGGTAGTCCATCAGTTTTAACGCTTCACTTACAACGGCATATGGTTTTGAACTATTATTGTAAGCAAGCTCGTACAAAGAAAGTTTTAATATTATATTTGTTCTCTTTGATACCGCTTTCTTTGCCTTAGACCTTATATAAAACTCTAATTTATTATTGTGTCTTATAACACCATAACACAGATTAAATATTTGGTTTTTCCTTGTTTCATGAGAGGCAAGCAAGGATATTTGTTCATCAAGCTTTTTGCCAGAGTTCACAGCTTGTAGAATATTAAAACTTATAATTCGTTCTTTTGAAGGATATAGCATCTGGTCACTCAAGTGTTTCTGATAACAGGGCTTCCATGCCGGCTGTTTTTGCCAATGCAAGACGTTTTTTTGCAGAAAGAGTATCAAAGGAATTAAAGTAGGATCTTGTCATTAAAAGCTCACTTACAAAATATGGATACGAATAAGGCATCTTTCTTGATAATAAAGCATTCATCTCTTGCGAAAGATTTCTTGCTTTTGAGTATTCTCCATTAATGAATTGAGCCTCTACCATACTAGTAAGAGCCAAACCATTTATCTCGTTCATTGCCTCACCATTCTTAAGTTCAACACCTATTAAAGAGAATTCATATCTTGCAGTATCGCTATCTTCATTGGCCATGGAACACAGAGCTTTAATGTATCTGCACCTTTGACTAAGGGACTCCTGTTTATTAGCTACACAAGCTTTATAATTACCAAGAATGTAGTACCCTTCGATGTTTGGACAGGTATCTTGGGAATACAAAGACGAAAGTATCAGTATTGTTGCTAGTAAGGACATTATTCCTGTCCGTCTATTTTTAGGTCCTTGATCTTTTGCTCAAGTACAGCTTTAACCTGTTCATATGATTTCATATATTTCTTACGAGATACATATACAGCTATAAGTTTCCAAGTAAGCATCAACGTAGCTGTAATAAAGCCAAATAAAAATGACACCAACATAACTATCCACTGTGCTGTTGGATCAGTCCTTAAATAAAAGAACCTAGTTATGATAGGTTCAGAATTATGCTTGGCAAAGAAAACACCAAGTACTGTTATCGCTATAACGAATAAAAAATAAAAAAGTATGCCAAAGGTTTTCATTTAGCTACTACCTCCTTAAAAGCACGTTTGATTCTATCATAAGTGTTAAGCAAGTGCTCAGATATAACCTTGAGTTCACCTATTATCGGCATAAAATTGGTATCCCCATTCCATCTAGGCACTATATGATAATGTATATGAGCGTCTATTCCAGCACCTGCGGCACGCCCCATGTTCATTCCAATATTACAACCTTGTGGGTTATATGCATGATATACTACTTTAACTGCAAGCCTTAGTGTTTCATGAAGATCGTTACTCTGTTCTTTGCTTAATCCATCAAGGTTCTTTGTGTGTTTTTTAGGTATGACCATAAGATGTCCATTGTTATATGGATAACGATTCATCATGACCATTGAGTGTTTAGATGTGTATACCACAAGATTATCCTTGCCTGCTTTTTGTTTTAACACTCTGCAAAAAAGACATTCCTTGTCTTCTTTGATAGCCTTAGTAATATATTCCATCCTCCAGGGAGCCCAAAGTTTTTTCTTTATCATAAAACAGTTCCTCTTTCTTACATCGCTATTGGCATTTTTGTTTGTGCTTCTGTAAGGAATTTATCCAAAAAGCTTCTGGTTCCCATTAACATCTTTAAAAGACCATCTTTTTTAGCCTCTGGGTAATAAAGTTTTGGTTTTCCCTTAATACCAGCTTCTTTTGCTGCTAGATCAATAGCGTCCTCAAAATTACCTATTTCATCTACAAGATGAACATCTTTTGCACCAAGTCCTGTAAAGATCCTTCCATCCGCCAATTTTTCCACTTCTGAGACAGGAATTTTTCTTGCTTCAGCAACGTGTTTTTTGAATTGAACATGTATGTCGTCAGAAAGTTTTTGGAGTATATGTCTTTCTTCTGCGGTCATGTTTCTTGATGTACTACCAATATCTTTGAATTTACCACTCTTGATAGTTATTGGTGTTATTTTTATGAAGTCATAAAGTTTTTGCAGATCTGCCAACTGCATTATAACACCTATGCTCCCTGTAAGAGAGCCCGGATTGGCAACTATTTTTCTTGCACCTATAGCAACATAATAACCACCAGACGCCGCCAAAGAACTTAATGAAGCAATAACTGGTTTGGTCTTGTCCAGTTTTTTAAGTTCTTCATATATTTCTTGAGATGCGGCAACGCCTCCACCCGGAGAATCTATTCTTACTATTACAGCCTTAACACCGCTTTTTTCTGATATAGTTCGTATCTTTTCAAGAACTTCATCAGATTCAGTTATAACACCTTTTATCTCTAATACAGCGACTTCATCTTTGCTGAATATAGCACCATTGTCTGTAACAAGCTTTGCTCCCTTTGTGTCTCCATCCGAATTATATGCTCTTAATATTGTAAAGAACAAAGTTAATAGAACTACAGATGAAATACTCACTATAATAACAAGTGCTTTTTTTGCCATTTTATTTCTCCTCTTGTTTTAATTTACTCTTTAATAGTGAGCCAAGTGACAACTTCACATCTCCCTGTTGTCTAACAAAATTTTCTACATTATCACGTTCTTCTTTTTTCTTAGCTTCTTTGATGCTGAGAGAAATCTTCCTGTTCTTTAATTCTATGTTCTTTATTAAAGACGATACTTTATCCCCCAACTTGAACATGTCATGACCTATCTTTTTTATTTTCTCTTCACTTATCTCGCTAATATGTATCAATCCTTCTATGCTCGGCTCTAATTCAACAAAAACACCAAAATCAGCCACTCTGGTAACAGTACCCTCAACTATCTTGCCCTTAGGGTATCTTTTATTTATATCCTTCCAAGGATCGTCTGTAAGTTGTTTTACACCGAGGGACAATCTTTGCCTATTCACGTCAACATCTAGAACTACAGCTTCAATATTCTGGCCAACACTGTATGCCTTCAAAGGTTCTTTGTCTTTATTGTCCCAACTTATATCACCAAGTTTTATAAGCCCGTCAAACTCTTCTCCTATATTAACAAAGAGACCAAAATCTGTGATATTCTTTATAACACCCTTTACCCTCGTACTTTCTGGATATTTGTTCTTAAGTTCATCCCAAGGATTAGGACCTACCTGTTTAAGTCCAAGTGATATTCTTTGTTTTTCTTTATCAACATCAAGAACTACTGTTTCTACTGTATCGCCTACTTTAAGAACTTGTGAAGGTTTTTTTATCTTACCAGTCCACGAAAGTTCGCTAACATGTACCATGCCTTCTACGCCGGGTTCCATCTCTACAAAGGCACCATAATCTTTAAGACTTATTACCTTGCCCTTTACCCTGTCACCAGACTTATATTTTTTATCAACCCCATCCCAAGGGTTCTTTTGAGTTTGTTTAACACCTAAAGATAATTTTTCTTTTTCACGATCATAAGAAAGAACAACTACGTGAAGTTCCTGACCCAAAGTAAGAAGCTCTTTTGGATCTTGTATCCTAGCCCAAGAAAGATCACTTACATGAACAAAGCCGTCTATACCACCTATATCCACAAAGACACCATAATCCATGATGTTTTTTACTCGCCCTACGAATTTTTCTCCCTCTTTTAATCTAGGTAATAATTCTACACGTTTTTTATTTCTCTCTTCTTCTAAGGCAAGTTTTCTAGATACAACTACATCTTTTTTGCCATCTTTGAACTCTATTACTTTTACTGACAAAAATTCTCCAATCATATCTTCTAAGTTGGAATAATATTCACTACCAGACTGAGATGCAGGCATGAAGGCTGGAACACCGTCTATACTAACATTAAGTCCACCTCTGGTAGCAGAAATTACTTTGGCAGTTATAGAAGTTTTATCTCTATACGCAGTTTCTATTTTTTCCCAAGCGTTTATCATAAGAGCTTTTGCTCTTGATAATCTAAGACCGCCAGACCCCGGGTTCAGCGATTCAACGAACACTTCTATTTCATCACCTACTTTTAGATTGATTTCAGAACCACTTGTGAAAAATTCCTCACAAGGTATTCTTCCTTCTGATTTAAAACCTATATCAACAGTTATTTCTTCTCTTGAAACACTAGTTACCTTACCTTTTACTACTTGCTGAGAATCTATGTCTGCAGGCGCATTTGTATTGAAAGCGTCCTGCATTTCTGTATTACGCTCTTGTTTTATCTCGCTTTCAAAGATCTCTTCATACTTTATTCTTTTCTTTGCACACATCTTAGGTTCACGCTCCAGATTTGATTATTCTTGTTAAGAGCTACAATTTAGGGTAATAATGCTTGTAAATCAATAGCATTTTGAGGAGTCTTTATGTTCAAATTTAAGGAAAGTATCAAAGCTATAACTCCCTACGCTCCCGGTAAGCCTGTAAAAGAAGTTGAAAGAGAACTAGGAATCTTAAATCCTCTAAAACTCGCATCTAACGAGAACGCTTGGGGCTTTTCTCCAAAAGTAAAACAAGCAATGGAAGAAACCATAAAAGAAGCGAACATTTATCCTGATGGGAATTCTTTTTACCTTAGAAAAAGAATAGCTGAGTTCCATAATGTACATATAGATAATGTAATGACCGGGAACGGTTCCAATGAGGTCATAGAAATAATAATGAGAACTGTACTTGATAAAGGTTATAACACCGTGGCCAGTGAGTACTCATTTGCAATATATAAAATAATCACTCAGGCTTGTGGAGCAGAATACCGTGCTACAAAAGCTAAAAAGAACTACCAATTTGACGCTGAAGCTATAATAAAAGCCTGTGATAAGAACACGGCTATAATAGTGATTGATAATCCGAACAATCCTACAGGTACGTATCTACCTGTACAAGAAATGCTTAAAATAGCAAAATTTGCCAAAGAAAACTCAATAATGCTTATATCTGATGAAGCCTACGTCGAATACATAAGAGCCAAAGATTACAATTCAATGATGGATTACCTAAAAGACTTTGATAATCTAGTTGTAACAAGAACCTATAGTAAAGCTTACGGTATGGCAGGATTAAGACTTGGATACGCTATAGCTAACAAAGAAATAATAGATATAGCCAACAGGATACGTGAAGCATTTAACGTTGGAATAATAACACAGCATGCAGGTATTGCCGCGCTAGATGACCAAAACTTTGTAAAAGAAGTTGTTCAAAAGACCCATGAAGGAATTGACTATATTTATGGGGCTCTTAAAGAAATGGGATTAAAATATATACCTACTGAGTGTAATTTCATATTAGTAGAGGTACCTCACTCAAGTTTAGACTCATTTAACAAGCTTTTACGTTTTGGAATAATCGTAAGACCACTTCACGGTTATGGATTGAATAATCACATACGTCTTTCAGTCGGAAGTATGGAAGAGAATAAAAAAGCCATAGAAGCAATAAGGAGCCATCTTAAATGATAATAGCCATAGATGGCGCCTCTGGTACAGGAAAAAGTACCATTTCAAAACTTGTCGCAAAAGAACTGGACCTGAGTTACATAGACACTGGTGCTATATATAGAAGTGTTGCTTTTGCAGTAAAAAAAGATGCAATAGACCTTAATGACGAAAAAACACTTAAAAAACTTTGCTCATCATTACCAATAAAGTTTGAATTTATTAATGGTGTTAACAAGGTCTTTTTAGGAAAACTAGATATATCAGAAGCCATAAGAACACCAGAGATGTCCATGCTTGCATCAAAGGTAAGTGCTCTACCTGTAGTAAGAAACTCGCTTTTGGATATGCAAAGAAGACTTGCAAGAACTACAAATAAAAAAGGAGCTATCCTTGATGGCAGGGATATCGGTACCGTAGTTTTTCCAGATGCAAACATAAAAATATTCTTAACAGCCTCTGATGTCACAAGAGCAAAAAGACGTTATGAAGAACTTTTATCAAAAGGAATGACCGTTGATTACGACACCATACTTAAAGAAACTATCACTCGTGATAAACAGGATTCACAAAGAGCACTTGCTCCATTAAAAAAAGCAAGCGATGCAATTCATATTGATACAGACGAACTTAATATTGAACAAGTAAAGGAGAAGATCTTAAAGATCATTAAAGAGAAACAATGAATACTAGCATTAATGTAATACTAGGTATTTTTGGCGGACTTGGACTTTTCATGTATGGTTTCCATATAACTGGAAAATCCCTACAAAATTTTGTTTCATTCAGGTTCAGAAATCTTTTAGAAAAACTCACCAAGAACGTGTTCATGAGCACGGTAATGGGCTTTTTTATGACGGCAGTGGTACAATCAAGCAGTGCAACAATGGTATTCCTAATAAATTTTATAGATGCTGGCCTAATTAGTCTTGCTAATAGCATGGGAATTATTTTTGGTGCTAATATAGGTTCTACCATAACAGTACAGGTAATTTCTTTTAGTCTTGAAAAATATGTAATACCGGCAATTGGGCTTGGTGCAGTATTAAAATTATTCGCTAAAAAAAGGAATATAAAGATACTTGGAGAACTTATTCTTGGTTTTGCAATAATATTCCTTGGAATAATGATAATGAAAGATGCTGTAGCTCCGTTAAAAGAACACCCTTTCTTCAAGGAATTCATGACACTATCTGCAGAACGCTCTTTGTATGGCATGGGTTTAGGTTTTCTTATAAGCATACTTTTAACTTCTCTAATACACTCTAGCAGTGCAACTCTTGCCCTTGTAATAGCACTTGCTTCTGGAGGGATGATACCAGACCTTACAAGTGCAGTACCGTTGATATTAGGCGCAAAAATAGGAACCTGTATGACAGCATATCTTGCCTCATTTGCGGCAAAACGAGATGCAAAAAGAGCGGCACTTGCTCATTTTATGTTCAATGTAATAGAAGCTGTACTAACTGTGATACTCTTAAAACAATTGATCTCTCTGGTAGAATATTCCAGTTCTAACATAGTACATCAAATAGCTAACATGCACACTCTCACCAGTATAGTTGCTACAATACTTTTAATACCTTTCACAAAGTTATTCGCTAAAATGCTTAACACAATCATCCCAGTAAAAGAATATGAGAAAGGTGATTCTCCTGTTTTTGATATAAAACTATTAAATACACCGACTGTTGCCTTAAGCTCTGTCAGGAATGCAATAATTAAGATGAGCTCTTTAACCAAAGAAATGCTGCAGATAGCTTTTAAGACCTCGTCTATAAAAGACATGGGGCAAACTTATAGAGCTTACGAAATGGAAAAAGAAATAGATCGCATGCAAATAAATGGTTTTAACTTTATAATGGAGATATCAAAATCAGAACTTTCTGGGTATCAAGCACTCGTATTGAACTCTTATCGAGAGATAATAAACGATTTTGAAAGAATAGCAGATCACACAGAGAATATTCTAGATAACAGTTCTTATTCAAAATTAGAAAAACTTAATCTTGATACATATTCCTGTATAACTTTAGATAAATTCCAAAAACATATGATAGAGGAATACAATAACGTATATAAGGCATTTAATGAAGACGACCCAGACCTCGCAGAATATGTTCTTAACAACAACAAAAACACAGAAAAAGACATGTACAAGGAACAAATACTAGAAATAAATGATAAGATGAAAAAAGGAGAGCTGAGTGCCGATAACGGAATAATCCTTATGGACCTTATATACAATATGCAAAGAATGAGCTACCACCTTAGAAGGATACTTTACAGCGTGTTAAGAATACACAAACGTTACGATAACCTAGAACCAGAAAAACCAACAGATTAAATATACACATAAACATAGAGATAGCCTTTACAGGACACGTTGTCCCTATGGAACCTGATATCCATAGGGCAACTCAGTCTCTCACTCCATCTTAACCCTCCCTATGCGGTCGGCTTAATCTGTCGCTCCGAGAGGGTCCTGTAAAGGCTATCTCTATGTGTAGTTATACTATTAAGATTTTGTTCT
>CAYPMK010000022.1:22422-23614 GCA_964411885.1 uncultured Bdellovibrionales bacterium | reverse complement strand
AATTGTATCCGGGAAGTCGCATGAAAAAAGTCTTGCATTCAGGGGAGCACTACAAAGGCTTGAAAGGCTTGCTGATGGTGCGTCCTGCAGGACTCGAACCTGCGACCCCTACCACGTCAAGGTAGTGCTCTACCAATTGAGCTAAGGACGCACTATAAAGGATATTCACCTGTAGTAACGTAATTTGCTGGTCCAGTCAAATATATAGTTCCTGACTTAAGCTCTACTTTGACGGTTCCACCAAGCATATGGATGTCAACTACATTATCACATTTTTTTTGTTCATAAACTGCCGCAAAAACAGCACAGGCACCACTCCCACAGGCTTTGGTTTCTCCACTACCTCTTTCCCAAACCCTGAACCTAATATTTTTTTTGTCGATTAAATTATAGAACTCAACATTTGTTCTGTTAGGAAAGTTTTTATGTTTTTCAATAAAAGGTCCTATATTTTTTATATCCAATTCATTAAGGTCTTCACATTCTACGACGGCATGAGGGTTTGTCATAGAAACATTAATATACTCTATTTTATTTCCTTTATAATCTAAACGTTCTTTTTTTCCTACTGTAGCTTTTCCCATATCTATACTTACAGCATCGTTATTAACTACTGCATTAACTGTGTGCCCTGTTTTTTTAAGAGTTATTTTAAACTCATTATTTTTAACTATACCTTTATCGTAACAAAGACGGGCCACACATCTTAACCCATTGCCACAGGTTTCTGCCTCACTTGCATCAGCGTTAAAGATCCTGCACCATATTTGATCATTATCTTTACCAACAACAATTAAACCATCAGAACCAATGCCTTTTTTTCTATCAGATATTTTTGGTGTTATAGCTATAAGTTCTTCAATATCTATAGGGGGATTTTCCTCTATTAATACATAGATATAGTCGTTCCCGAGGGCATCCATTTTTGTATATTTCATGTTTTTACTCTTTACCTTCATGTTTTTCAGGGTTAAATTCTATATGTTTTTATGGAGGGAATAAAGATGAAAATAGATGTTTGTACCCCTACCCCTAAAGACCTTAAGGACATTGACTTTCCTAGCTGGGGAACTTGGGAATGCCCCGTAAGTAGCTTTCCTTGGCATTATGACCAAAAAGAGACCTGTTACATCACAGAAGGACACGTAATAGTAGAAACCAAAGATCAAAAAGTAGAGTTTAAGAAAGGTGA
>CAYPMK010000022.1:15128-22322 GCA_964411885.1 uncultured Bdellovibrionales bacterium | reverse complement strand
TTATCCCCAAAAGAAATAATGGAAATACGTCGTGCAGAAGATAAATTTAACAAGGTCCAACACGATCAAACCTCTAAAGCAGAACTCATAATACATTGTCAAAAAGAGAACATTCTTGATCTGGCTTCTTATCACACGCGAAACAGCAACGATAAAAACGGTATGGAACTAATAAAAAAATTAAGTTCTATCTTCTACATTGGCACACAAAAAGCACCAAAAAGATGGACTCCATCATTCATTTTATTCACTACAGTACTTGGATTGATAGTAGCGCTAACACTACTTTTAAGAACTTACGTGTGATCACGTATACCAAATTCTATCTCTCCCTTAAAAACATCTACGTCAATAAGGACCACGTTTATTAGGTCCCCTAGTTTAAACCTCGGTTTTTTACCTTTACCAAGCACTGCCATTTTACTACGGTCAAAGATAAGGCCCTCATAGCTAACCCTAGAGAACGCAAGAAAACCCTCTATAAAGACATCTTTTAGCTCTATGTATAGTCCTCTATCATTTATGCCAGATATCTCTCCCTTGAAGGAATTACCTATCTTATCCTGCATATAACGAGCTTGTTTGATCTTGTTAATACTTCTTTCTGCTTCCATTGCTCTTATTTCACCCTGAGTACAAAGCTCTGCTATCCTTTTAAGGTCTTCTTCTTTGTAAAGTCCCTTGGTTTTTATAAGCCTATGTACCATGAGGTCTGGATAGCGTCTTATTGGAGAAGTAAAATGAGAATAATCCTTGAGTGCTAAAGCAAAATGTCCCTGCTCTTTTGACTCAGAATAAGTAGCTTTTTTTAAGCTTCTGAGCAAAGACCTGTTAAGTAAAGACCTTGCAGGATTTTTTTGTATCTTTTTAAGATAGTCAGAAATTTGTTTTGCACGATTCCATGAAGGATCAAATTTTACCTTATATTCCATAGCAAGTTCTGCATATTCCTTTAGCTTTTCAGCGTCTGGAGCTTCGTGCGCTCTGAATATTCCCATGCCCTTTGACTTCATAAGTCTTGCCGCTTGTATGTTGGCCGCTATCATAAATTCTTCTATGAGTGAGTGAGAAGCATACACGGGTCTTTTTGATATTGCAGTAACGTTACCTTTTGCATCCATCGTAAAAACAGGCTCTGGTATATCAAGAAAAACCGTTCCCCTGTTAACGCTCTTTTTTCTTAAAAGAAGATACAGTTCATACATATTTTGCATCAATGGATGTTTTGAATCTATCATTTCTTGAGCCTGTTCATAAGTTAAACGCATATGGCTCTTTATTACAGAAGGATATATTTTACTCTTAATCACAGAACCTTTATGGTCAAACAGTATTTCTGCTGTCATGGTGTAACGGTATTTTTGTGGTTTAAGACAACAAACCTCATTAGAAAGTTTTTCTGGCAACATTGGAATAGCTCTATCTGGAAAATATACACTACTAGTTCTTTGTAGAGCTTCATCGTCTATTAAACTATTTACCCTTACATAGTGTGAAACATCTGCAATGGATACAAAAAGCCTGTACCCCTTACTGTCTTTTTCACAATATACAGCATCATCAAAATCCCTTGCATCAGCTCCGTCTATTGTGACAATATCCATTTTGCTAAGATTTCTTCTTTTAATGCCACTATCATCAGTAACGAATTCATTGTTATAAAGCTCGTCTTCTTGAGGAGGCTCTTTTATATCGTTAGCCATAGCAAGTACTTTAGAGCTAAATTCGTCCCTAAGACCATATTCATTTATTACTATGTATGGGTCTTGATCTATTATCTTAACGACCTCCCCATAAGGAAGGGTTCTTTTTTGAGGCCATTTTTTTATTTCTAACTCTACCCAATCACCCTTTCTTGCTCTATTAAGACGACCATGTTGTACCATAATTATATCACCAGTATTCCTTACCTCTACAGCTAAAGAACCAAAATGATCTATTAAACGCCCAATAACTTTGCTATCTCGTCTAGATATAAATTCAATGAAAGAACCGTTAACTTTTCCGCCTTTTTGTCTTTTCTTTTCTATTTTTATTACGTCGCCATGCATAATACCGTTCCAAAGCACTTCGTGTTTGTCTATATATACATCCTGCTCTTCTTCTGGAGAGATTACAAAACCAAAGCCAACAGGTGTTTTAACAAAACGTCCCACAACTATTTGGGCAGTAGTTTTTTTGATAGAAGGTTTTTTTGGCTTTCTATCTTTTTCTTCAACAAAAATATATAAACCTTTTTCTGTCTTCTTTATAGAGCCAGTATTTATAAGGGATTGTACGTGAGGAAGTAGTTTTTTTCTTGCCTTAGTAGTTATCTTAAATGCTTCTACTAATTCATCAAAACTAAATTCTTGTTTTGGTTTAGATGAAAGCAATTCAAGTATATCTTGTTTTTTTACACCCATTACTTTAGTTCCAACATGTTAAAGACCGCTCTTTTTGCACTTTCCATTACGTCTCTTGGAACCTCTATACTGTATCTCATCAGCTCCAAAGAGTTTAATACACTCTCTATGTTGGTCTTTTTCATGTTTAAACAAAGTGCTCTGTCTATGGCATAGAATTTTTTGTTAGGATATTTTTTGTTCAATGGATGTAATATTCCTTGTTCTGTAATTACTATAAACTCATCTGCTTTTATGTCTTCAACCTTTTTGATCATCCCACTCGTAGAAAGTATATGATCGGCGTGTTTAAGGACCTGTTCACTACATTCAGGATGTGCAAGCACTATGGCTTTGGGATGTGCTTTTTTAAGTCCAAGTACATCTTCTTCCATTATTTGAGAATGCACGTAACAGTGTCCCTGCCAAACTATCATATTTTCTCTTTTCAATGTTCTTTGAACATAGGAGCCAAGATTAGTATCTGGAACAAAAATAACGCCCTGCTCTTGTGGTATAGAAGATACAACTTTTACAGCATTAGAAGACGTACAACAGATATCACTCAATGCTTTTACTTCTGCAGTACTGTTTACATATGTGACTATCTTATAGGTCGGATATTTAGCTTTTAATTCCCTTAACTCATCTGCGCTTATCATTTCTGCCATTGGGCATCCTGCCGCAACCTCTGTAAGAAAGACTTTTTTATTAGGAGAGATTATTTTTGCTGTTTCTGCCATAAATCTAACGCCACAGAACACTATTACATCTGCAGAATTATCCCTCGCCCTCAGAGACAACTCCAAACTGTCTCCTACAAAATCTGCAATATCCTGAACCTCTGCTCTTTGATACGTGTGTGCAAGTATTATCGCATTATGTTTCTTCTTAAGTTCTTTTATTTTATTAATTATTTCCATTCATAATAAATAGACTACAACATAGCATTTTTTTCAAGCATAAACAGAAAAAGAAATTAACTAATTATGATCAATTAAAATACTTTGAGCATTCAGCTTTGCTGACAACAAAATGTGTACCTTTGGCGCATTCAGATACTATTATTGTATAAAGTATTTCATACTCTTTTTTAGGCATAGCATCCTGATTTTTACAAAAGGACAAGGCTGTTCCACACATTTTGCTCTTATCTTTATTATTACTCGTTACATTATCTATTAAGGAAACCAACTCAACGTATGTGATGTTGCTACAAACATCGTTCTCATCGTATAAGTCATTCATCTTTTTATCAAAAACGACCCTGTTGTCTTTTAAAAATGTCTCAAACTGTTGTATTTCTAATTCACTACATTTGTAGTCTTCACTTAGTTCGTTTGAATTGAGTAGGAAAGGAGTAAAAAGGATACATAAACCAACAAGAGCCTTCTTCATTAAGCCTCCTTATTTCAGGTCCCAAACAATAAGACATTCAATTTCTATGCCACAAAAAAGACCAAATATTACAATTAGTTTAGACAAGTAGGCATAATGAGTACTGTCTAAATGTATAAAATTTAGTCGTTTATTAAAGTGCAGCACCTCTTAATAAACCAATATCTTTAACACCATGTTTTTGACAATGGTCTAAAAGATCTTTGGATATCAATTCACAAACATTAGGGTCTAAAAACACTGCAGACCCTATTTGCACAGCTACAGCTCCCGCCATAATAAATTCCAAAACATCCTCTGCGTTATATATACCACCAATACCGATTATAGGGATCTTAACTACTTTAGCTGTTTCATATACGGCTCTTAAGGCTATTGGTTTTATCCCCTTGCCGCTGTAGCCTCCTATTGGAGTGGCAAGCACTGGTCTCTTTGTATTTACGTCTATAACAAGTCCTCTTACTGTGTTTATTAAACTTATAGCGTCTGCCCCTCCTGCTTCTGTTGCCTTTGCTATAGCTGTTATATCTGTTACGTTAGGTGTAAGTTTAACTATCAACGGTTTCTTAGTATGTTTTTTTACTTCGCTGGTAAGTTTTTCTAACATTTTTGCATCTTGGCCAAAACCTATCCCGCCAAGTTTTATGTTGGGACAAGAAACATTCATCTCTAATGCAAAAACAGAATCTACACTATTCAGCATTTGGGCGGCTTCAATATATTCCTGTTCGGTGTTGCCAAAAAAATTAACTATTATCTTAGGACCAAGGTCTTTTATTTTTGGTATTTTCTCGTCTATAAACTTTTTTATCCCTATGTTCTGTAGTCCAACTGAATTAAGTACACCACATTCTGTTTCTGTTATTCTTGGTACAGGATTTCCCTCTTTTGCTTTTACGCTCAAACCTTTGGTACAAAAGGCTCCTATACTTTTGTTATTAACAAAATCATATTCATCACCATATCCCCAAACTCCACTTGCAGGTATAAGAGGAGTATTGAGTTTTTTTCCAAAAAGTTCTATTGAAATACTCATAATATTAAAACTCCCACATTAATTCTTTTGAATCAAATACAGGACCATCCTTACATACTCTTTTAAGTCCATCTTTAGTTCTTACCACACAACACACACAAGCTCCCACACCACAACCCATCCTTTCCTCTAAACTAACATAGCACAAAAGATTTTGTTTTTTTGAAAATTCACTTAAAGCCCTCAACATAGGTGTTGGCCCACAAGCATATATAACTGGATTTGTTTTATTCTGTTCTAAATATTTTTTGATAAGAGCCACTACGTTACATTGTGAACCTTGAGTGCCATCATCTGTACAAGTAATTACATTTGAGCAAGAGGAAAATTCATCTAACAAAATTAGTGACTCTTTAGTGTCAGCACCTAAAGCCACTGTAACAGAACAATTTTCTGATAGTTTTTTTGCCAGAGGCAGTAAAGTCACTATGCCTATTCCTCCACCAATAAGAAGTGGAGTATGTGTTTTGGGAAGCTCAGGGAACACATTACCCAAGGGGCCTAAGGCCTTTAATTCTGTTCCTTCTTTTATTTTAGAAAGAAATGCTGTCCCTTTCCCCCTGATCTTAAATATGACCCTTATATCCGTATCCTTTTTGTCGACTATAACAAAGGGTCTTCTAAGAGAAAATCCCGGCACCTCTAGCATCAAGAATTGTCCCGGTAAAAAATTAAAACTAGGAGCTTTACACCACATAGAAACAATGCTCGGTGTTAAGAGTTTTATTTCTTTAACAAAAACTTTATGATCGTTCACTCCACTTACGCACATATTTTCTTCTCCATTATTAGAGCATCTTCTCCGTCGGGATAATATCTTTTTCTAACATAAAGCTGTTCAAAGCCAAGTTTTTTATAAAGTTCTATGGCAGGTTTATTTGACACCCTTACTTCAAGGACTATACATAAAAGATCAGCAAAGTGTTTTTGAGCTTCACTTATTAATGCTTTAGCCACACCTTTATTCCTTGCTTCTTTTTTTACAGCTATATTCAATAAATGAACTTCATCGACTATTTTTCTTAACATTATATATCCAAAAAGATCCCCTTCTTTACTAACTGCTTTAAGACACAACGAATAGGAATTATCTAATTCCTCTAAAAAAAGTTGTTTACTCCAAGGATGTGAAAAGCTATTTTTTTCTATTTCAAGAACTGAATTAATATCATTTTTATTAATAGAACTAATACCAAAGGACTTACATTTTGTGTCACTTTTGACGTTTTTTGTCACCACAAAAACTCCTTTAGCACTATTAAGTACCTGTAATTATAAGTTTTATTATTGGCATAAAACTTGTATAAAAAAGTATTAGAGAGCAAGGGGCAGGTTTATTTACAGACGCTTTTTCCGATACCCCATAACCCCCAGAAAGGATTTTATCCTTTCGAGTGTCTAAGGTACCCTGTCCCATCTTTTTCTTTCTAACACCTTTTTTAATACATATTTTTTCCAAGATACACTTAGTACATTTTGGAGAGACTGGAGTGCAAACTGTTTTTCCATAACTGACCATCAAAAAATTAGTTCTTCTCCATAATCTTTTTGGCAAGACTTTTTTTAATGCATAGTGTGTGTCTTGTGGTGTTTTTGTAGAAACAAGACCAAGCCTATTAGATATTCTGTGTACATGTGTATCAACACAAATCTCGTCCATGCCAAAAGCCTCTGCCATAACAAGAGTTGCTGTTTTAAGACCAACTCCACTCATCGACGTTAACCCTTCTATATCCTTAGGGACCTTACCATTAAATTCATTGATAACTGACTTACTTATATCTATTACGTTCAAGGCCTTGGTCTTATAAAAACCGACTGGATATATAAGATCCTCTATATCTTTTACTTTTGCAGAAATCATTTCTTTTGCGTTCTTGTATTTACTAAATAATCTTTCTGCCGCAAGCTCTGTAACCTCGTCTTTGGTACGAGCACTAAGCATAGTCGTGATTAATATCTTAAAAGCAGAAGCTTTATTATTAGATAACTTATTAATGACTGGAGTAAAAGTAACAGATCTTTCCAAGAGCGAGAATATTTTTTGTATATCCTTTTTGTTTTTCAACGATCAATCCCTCGTGCCACGGGCTTTTAATATTATTACTATGAAAAAGAAAACTACAGCGATTATTATGATGAACTTAAAGATATTCCATTGTTTCATTTTTTCTTGTTGTATTTCTTTGCTTCTATAGTCATCCATCTGGTCCATACGTGAAAGGCCGTCTTTTGTTTCTTCTTCCTCTTCGTAGTATGATCCTTCTTCTGATGTACGAGACCTTAAAGATCTTCTTCTTTTTTCTTCTTTTGCCCTCATTGTGCTTCTTTGTTCTTCATCTTTTATCTTAATTTTTTTTCTTACTTCTTCATCAG
>CAYPMK010000022.1:0-15028 GCA_964411885.1 uncultured Bdellovibrionales bacterium | reverse complement strand
CTTTACCAGCACCAGTTCCGCCACCACCAGAACCAGAGCCTTCAACATCATTTACTTTTACATCCTTAAAAGTAAAATCAGAGCGAGTAAGGTCTCCACCACTACCCGATAGCTTTAGTGCTAAATTCATTTTTTGTGACTCTATTTTGCCTTTTATGTTGGGCGCAAAACTCAGCAAACCCATTACCACAGAAACTATTACGACTATTAATAGTATATATTCTACAGAAGCCTGACCAGAACTGTCATATTTTATGTATCTATTCTTTTTATACACTTGAAAATCCCTCTAAGTTCCTGAATAATAGCTCTAAAGAATGAATAAGACCATTAGAGCTTTATCTTTATCACTTTGTGGCTTTATCACAGTTGCTGTACTCTGGGCGATTATACCACAACTTAATCTTATAGCCATATTACTCGTACTCGGTCTTTCTGTGTCCTTAATATTAACCAGTTTTGTATTAAAAGGTCACCTCGACCTAACTTTATTTATAGTTTCTTACAGCATGTCTGCCTCCGCTGGAATGGGACTTACATACTACCAACTAGCCCTTAATGATTCCCAAGAACAGTTATTACCACTTGCATTGCTAACTATTTTGGTTGGATTAAGCAATGTTGTTTGTGAACTATACACAAGAAAAAAACTACAACTTATGGCAGAAGGTTGCCTTAGAGGAAGAAAACTAGAGGACTATACCAGAAACCCCTGGCTATATTTGGACGGAAAAAGTAAAAAGGATTTTTTTATTCTCTACTTTGACATACCCCAACTTAACAAGTGGGCTTTAACAAAACATACAAAAACCATAAAAGAACTAGAGAACGAAATATTCCAAATAGTAATAAATAATATTGGTATTAATGATGGTATTTTACTCAGAAAGAGTGAGGATTCTTTTATAATAGTGTTTGAACCAAATAAAAATTTAGACATGAAATCCTTTAAAACACCAGAAAGGTTGAGCGCATATCAATCACTTCTATGTGCACTAAAAACAAAGAACTCAATAGATGAATTAGCAGAATTAAAATCATCCATACAATTAAAAGAATTAAAGGGGCGTGCTTTAGTGGTAAAAGACAAAGGCCTCATATTAAAACATATAAGATCCGGAAAAGTAGAACTTTCACTATTCAGCAACGCTCTGAATAGGATCTCAGAGCTTGTATGCAAAAGTAATGGTGAAGATATAATCTGTGATTCACAGACCTATGAGCTTGCTTCTAATTATTTTTCTGCAAGAAAACTAAAGGATAACAATTATCAAATAAATGGTCTTTCTGCTCACGTAGACGATGGATTATAGGTCCAGTCTGTTCTACCATCTGGTGTGTCCATTAAGACTATACTTTTTTGATAAGCTCGTCCCTTATCTGATCAGAAGTTTTAAAATCTTTATTTTTCCTTGCAGTATTCCTTTTATCTATTAATTCTAAAAGTTCTTCTTCTTTCATACCAAGTCTTTCCAAAACTCTTTTTCTATAAGCAAGGATGAAAGAATCAGGATCTTCGTCTAGAATACTAAAAAGTTCTTTTACAGGCTCTAATGTTTGCAACGCTATATTTAAACCTTTTTTAGAACATTTCTTTGTCTTATCAAGGAACTGGTTTACCATTGCAAAGAGTTCATTAAGGCCTGCCAAAGCTCCAGCTGTGTTAAAATTATCATCCATACTATTAAGTATCTCTGAATTAAGTCTTAACATTTCTTTTGCAAAATCCTCATCACACTCCCCTGCATCCTGACATTTTGGTAAAGTATCGTTTATCCTCTTTAGAGTAGTATAATAATAATGCATCCTTTTTTCTGAATTAATGAAGTTCTTCTCCTCAAAATTACTGTTAGAGTTGTAAGAAAAAGAAAGTATCATGTACCTTATTACATCTGCTCCATATTTATGTAGAGCGTCTTTGATAGTGTAGAAATTACCAAGACTTTTACTCATCTTTTGTTTACCGACCATGACAAGACCATTGTGTAGCCAATACTTTGCGAAAGGTTTTCCTGTTAAGGCCTCAGACTGAGCAACCTCATTTTCATGATGGGGAAATATGATGTCAACACCACCACCATGTATGTCTATTGATTCACCTAAATAGTTCTTTGCCATTGCAGAACATTCTATATGCCAACCGGGCCTACCTTTTCCCCAAGGAGACTCCCAATAAGGCTCCCCCTCTTTATATGCTTTCCAGAGCGCAAAATCACCGGGATATCTTTTTTCATTTGTTTCTGTTTCTTCGTGTACTAGGTCATCTAAAGTTCTGCCACTCAACTTCCCATAATCTTTGTAAGACCTAACATCAAAATACACACTTCCATTAGCAACATATGCATGATTATTATCGATCAGCCCCTGAACAAAGTTTATTATGTTCTGAATATTCTCACTTACTAACGGTTCATAATTTGCAGGACGTACCTTAATGGCCTTTAGGTCTTTTTTTGATTCTTCTATATATTTAGAAGCAATAGCTGAAGGCTCAACACCTTCTTTTTTTGCTCTATTTATTATTTTGTCATCTACGTCAGTAAAATTCCTTACGTATGTTACTTTATAGCCTTTATATTCAAGATACCTTCTTATAACATCAAATATAACTGCCTGCATTGCGTGCCCTATATGCGCCTCGTCATATGGTGTAATACCACAGGCATACATCTTTACAGTTCCTTCTTGTAAAGGTAGCAGTTCTTCTTTTTTCTTACTTATTGAATTGTAGACCCTTATCATTCAACATTCTCCTTGATCTTATAAATAATAAAACAGCCAAGGGTAATAGTACCAAGAACATATTGCCATTACCAGAACTTCCACTCTGACCATTTCGTATAGTACCGCATCCTCCAACATCCACTAAAGGCAGATCCTCTATTGTTATGTCTTTTGATAATTGTGTTACCGCACTAACTCTATAAACTGGGCTCACTGCCGTAGAAATACTTGCTTCATTAGCACCAGAAGAAGACGAAAGAACTCTTAGATAATAATAGTTATCGTATTCTATAGAAAAACTATACTCATGACTTGTTGAATAATTATTTTCTTCTAACTGTTCTTCTTCTAATCCACCAGTAGAACCATATTGTAATATTGATCTTGTTGCTACGTTGGTATTCCATGAAACATATATTTTTTTAGCTCTCATATCTCTGTTTATCTTAAAATTAGATATGACAACAGGCTCAGTGGGTTTACTCCTTGAACTCTCTAGGGTAAAATTACTCGTTCCACTACCACTTATCCATTTTGCAACAATGTAATAGGTACCATTGCTCGTAGGAATAAAATCTATTATTCTTTCTGGACCCAATCTTGAGGTATTATTCATTAATGCAGAGCTTGCAAGTAGTATTGGTTCTCCGTTCTCATCTGGTGTTCCACTAAAAAGATACATATCAAAATCAGCACCACTTGGAACTGCCATGGAAAAAGTATATTCTTTAGATGCTGAAAGAGTAATTCTTCTAATAAAGGTTTTTTGATCCCAGTCCTCATCGCCAAAAGTAAAAGTGTCAGAGTTAACACTAGAGTTTATATCCCATGCAGCGTCAAAGGCGCTTAAGGCTCCTTGTGCACATATTCTTCCATAACCTTCTACCCTATCCTTAAGTCCACCAGCCCTTTCTGGTGTAACAGGAGCTTCATTAAAAAAAGTAGTCTCTTCTCTTGCTCCAGTTTCAAAAGCACTCATACATATTATATTCTTAATTGTTCTTGGAAGTTCTGAAGAACTAAAACTCCAAGATCCCTGTCTTTTACTCGCCATTAAGCCTATTAATCCTGTTACCATTGGTGCCGCCTGTGAAGTACCTATCTTTGTTGTATAAGGGTCTACAGCCAATCCTTGAGTAGAGTTCCACCAACTTGAATAATAATTAGGATTACCAGAAACATTGTAAGTAGTCTTTGCAGAAACAATTCCTAACCTTTCATACGCCTCATTATTAATACCTTTAACACTACCACCGGGAGCAACTACGTCTGGCTTTATTACGCTATTATTTATACTGCCAATTGATGTGTAATTAGTTACTTCATTTTTCTCATTAACTGCTCCAACCGTTATGGCATAAGGAGTAGTACCCGGACTTCCTATAACAGAACCACCTTGTTGTTCATTACCAGCACTAACTACAACACTTACACCTTTATCAACAAGTTCTGTAACTATAGAGTTTATTATCTCTGAATTAACCCCACCACCTAGACTAAAACTTAAATTAACAGCTATTATATTATTAGCCTGTGCAATACCAGACACGTAATCAAGTGCACGCACTACGTCAGAAATATTTCCAGATCCATCTGCGCCTAATGCTTTTACAGCAACTATCTGTGAGTCGCTAGATATACCAGCTGTCCTAGAAAAAACATCTCCCCATCCTTGTGCAGTACTTTTAACCCTGCTCCAATAATTCTTTCCAACCAAAGAGCTCATTGATGGAGCTAAATATGTCGAAAAAACGAAAGTCTTTATATAAGAATCCTGAGCTGTAATATTATACGCTGTATAATCTGCATAAGTAGCTGGAGAAACGCTAGGCCCGGATGCTAATAAAGGTTTTTCTTCATCAAACAAAAAATCAGGATTATCTTCAAGAGCTTCCTCTTCTGTCATAAAACCAGCTATTGCCTTAGTGCCAGCGTTACCTACCCACGTTGAATCAACCTTAAGTGTACCACCAGAACTTGGGTTTGAGTCGAACTGTGCAGGAAAGAAGTGTTTATTACCTGTGTTTATATCAGGAAAGACATCCTCAAATTCAATATAAAAATCATCCCCAACACACGAATTACCACCGCCAAGAACAATACCCGCTACGTGAGTACCATGACCATGATCGTCATTTTGATTGTTCACTGTACAAGTACTAACGTTATAACAATTAGCTGTTAGAGCTATCTTTCCAGCATCAGAAAAATCAAGGTGATCCTGGTCTAAACCTGTATCTACAACTGCAAGTCTAATATTAGTTGCTGTGCCACCAAGTTTATCACCTGTATAACCAGCTACCCACACGTCCCTTGCACCTATTTGTTTTGATGCGTATATTAGATCTACTTTTACTTTTTGATCTTCCTCTATGATAGCTACATCGGGATCTTTAGATAAAGATAGTATTTCATCACTAGAGAGATATTTGAACTCAACGTCTATAAGACTAAGTTCACCTTTAGATATTTTCTTTTTACCATTCTGTTTTTTATATAGAACACCTACTTTAATTAGCTGGTCAGCTGAATTAGTAAACACAGATTCACTGTTGATCTTTTTTAATAAAGAAGGAGCTATTTTAGAATTAGTAGTTAGATCATCGTTCAAGTCTACAACGGTGTCAGAGCAAGAAAGTAGAAATAGTAAAAGTAACGATGATAAAAAAAAGCGCATCTTTAACGCTTTATTAGTCCTTTAGTGGTAGTAATTTATATTTCCCGGGCTTTTGCATTGCTTTTTTCCTTTTTTTGCCCTGAGAAGCTTTTTTGCTAGCTCTTTTAACCTTTGTTATCTTTGTTAGAGATGCCATTTTGATATTTCCTCCAAAATCTTATTTTCATCAAGAGGCGCCGATCGGATTTGAACCGATGCATAAAGGTTTTGCAGACCTTGGCCTTACCACTTGGCTACGGCGCCATCCTTTGTGTGTTTTTATTTATATACAATGACATTGTCAAGACATAGTAATATTTATCTTGAACTGTTCTGTATAAAACGTGTCAGATAATATTTTACCATCTCTTTTGTATTTATAGGACGACCCTGATAGGTCCATACAGCCTCATTAAAAGGCCCTAACTGTGCATTTATTATATCGCCTATCTGCTCTGCAGCTCCGCTAGGGTTGACCGTATTAGAGGTAAAAAATCCTCCTGTGTGCGCATTAAAACTTATTTGTATAGTACCCGGACGCTGTGCAGAAAATATTAATTTCAGAGAATTCCTAAAGACCATGAAATCTGCTTCTGTATTACCGATTGCATATACCTTTATACCAGAGGCCGCCATACTTTTGTGCGCATTAAAAACAGAAGCAAGCTTTGTTATGTGATTTCTTAAATATCTTAAATATAGAACCGTTGAATCCCTTAGAACCTTTTCTGGAGAACGAACAGCGTCATAATTTATTACACCCGTGTGTTCTATTTCTTCTTCGCCTCTTGCGAGCTCTACCAACCAAGACGCTTCTTCACTTACCTCATCATAAGGTATGTAAACATCTTCTTCCTGTTTGTTCTTAGAGGCAATGTTGTTAAGTTCATCTACTGTCCATGCATCCTTCATCTCAAACCCCCAAATGTTCACCCAAGTTCTGTATTATAACTAAAATTTAAATATTATTCCAGCACTAGCTTTTGGAGCATAAGACATTCGGCTACCCCTTTTTACCTCTAATGTAGGATCTTCCTCATATGCATATTGATTTATAAAAAGGACATTGGTCACTACCAACTTCAAAATAAAATTCTCTTGAAATGAATAGCGCACCACTATACCACCTTCTATTTGCATGAATTCTTCTATCAACCTGTTATCATAAGTGTATCCAGTAGGGTCTGCATCTTTACCGAATTCTCCACTAGGTATTATATAAAAGGATGTTTGAAGCCCAAGATCAAGATATCTTCCACCACTTGGCACCCTGTATAGACCATAGAACTCTGCTCTTAATCTAGCATAACGTTCACTAGTTAGCGGCTGATAATATGCAATGGAGGTCTCAAGCCCATAAGGAGCTGGTATAAAACCAGTACCCGTAGAAAAAACCAACCACTGTTCCCTTTTTGAATAGTGAGCCATTCTGTAACCAACAGAAAGTAACCCATATATTTTACCATCGGTGAATCCTCTAGTCGCTGCAAGTTCAAAACCATGGTAATCTTTTTGTCCCTTGTCTAACGCGCTTTTAATTTCTGCCCACAAGGAATAATGCCCCCACACCCTCTTAACAAAAGACATTTCTCCTATAAAGGACCTAACAGAAGATTCTGCTTCAAATCTATATAGAAAACTATCATCTTCCCTCACAAAATCATTAACTGCTTTTGTAGAAGAAAAAACGAGTGAATGAGAATTTTTCATCATAGCGTTCAATGGCAAAGCTAAGAATACCAAGAATGCTAGAATTAAAAAAGAACGGGGCATCAATTACCTACTTACTTTTTTACTGGCTGTTCTGTTGTTACTGGAGCTGATTGTTCTACTGTAGTCTCTTGTGCAGTAGTTCCCATTACAGTGGTCGTAAGCTGTTTGTGTTGAAAAACAACAAGTCCAATACTTGTTATCATAAACACAAATGCAAGTATGGTTGTGATCTTAGAAAGTATATTACCACCCTGTGTGCCAAAAAAAGTTTGGCTAATGCCACCAAAGGTAGCTCCAACCTCTGCTCCCTTACCTGCCTGTAGAAGAACAAAAAGGATCAAGAAAATACATGTTATAACGTGTACAACAATAATAAGTGTGCTCATAATGCCTCCTATGCATCCTTAAAATTAACTATACGTAAAAAACTCTCCACTTCCAAAGAAGCTCCTCCAACAAGAGCTCCATCTATATCATCTTGTGCCATAAAACCATCTATATTATCTGGCTTTACACTGCCACCATAAAGTATCCTTAATTTAGAAGAAGTCCCTTCTCCATAAAGAGCATCTAGTATCTTTCTTATGTACCTATGAACTTCTACAGCTTGTTCCACAGTTGCATTCAAACCTGTACCTATTGCCCATACAGGTTCATAAGCTATTACAACATTAGTAAGTTCATCCAACCCTATTCCATCAAGTCCAGCAAGAACCTGAGCCCTTACTATAGTCTCTGTGCGGCCTGCTTCTCTTTCTTCTTTGGTCTCACCAACACAGAAAATAACCTTAAGACCTCCCTTAAGAGCCCCTTTAAGTCTATTATTAACAGACTCATTGGTCTCTCCAAAGAATTTTCTCCTATCTGAATGACCCACTATCACACTATGTACATCAAGTTCTTTTAGCATGGATGGAGATACCTCTCCGGTATATTGTCCACTTTCATCCCAATGAACATTTTGTGCACATAAACTAACATTAGAACCTTTTAAAAGTTCAGAGGCTGTATTTAAAGATGTAAATACTGGGGCAAGACCAAGCTCTCTTTTCTTGCTAGTATCAATACCGTTAAGAAACTTCTTTATATAATCACTGGTCTGAGAATTGTTCTTATTCATTTTCCAGTTACCGACTATCAAAGGTGTCCTTTTTGACATCTATTTTTCCTCCAGTGCCGCTATACCTGGAAGCTTTATCCCTTCTAAGAATTCCATAGAAGCACCACCGCCGGTCGAAACATGTGTTATTTTATTCATAACTCCTGCTTTTTTAACTGCAGAGGCAGAATCTCCACCACCTACGACGGTGTGAGCATTACTTTCTGCAAGAATTTTTGCTATTTCAACAGTACCGTTATCAAAAGGTTTTGTTTCAAAAACACCCATTGGCCCGTTCCAAACCACCATTGCTGCGTCTTTTAATTCAGATTTAAAAAGTTCTATGGTCTTTGGACCTATATCCAAACCTTTCTTTCCTGCAGGAATATTTGCATCTTTAGTAACATCCCACTTTACACCCTCTTTAAGTTCATCAGCGACTATGTGGTCTACTGGCAATAATAATTTAGAACCCTTTGTTTCGAACCTTGAGATTATCTTTTTTGCAAGTTCTACTTTATCGTTCTCGACCATAGAAGCACCAACTTCAACACCTTTTGCCTTAAGGAAAGTATAGGCCATAGCTCCAGCAACGATCATTGTGTCAGCTGTTTTAGAAAAATTCTCTACAACAGCTATTTTATCAGAGACTTTTGCCCCACCAAGTATTGCTACAAAAGGTTTTTTAGGGTTATTAAGAACAAGGTCAAGGTTCTCAACTTCTTTTTGCATCAAAAAACCCATTCCTTTATCTTTTATGAACTCTGCTATACCAGCTGTAGAAGCATGGGCACGATGTGCCGTACCAAAGGCATCATTTATATAAACATCACAAAGTTTAGAAAGTTCTAGCGCAAAGTTTTTATCGTTCCCTTCTTCTTCTTTATAGAACCTTAAGTTCTCTAATAAAGCAACAGAGCCCGGTCTCATATTCTCAATAACCGCCCACACACCCTCTCCAATACAATCGTGTGCAAAAATAACATCTTTGTTTAAAAGCTCTGCAAGTTTTTCTCCAACAGCTTGCAAGCTGTATTTTGGATCTTTTTTACCATCAGGACGACCAAGATGACTCATTAATATTACCTTGGCTTCTTGTGAGATTGCATACTCTATAGTAGGAAGTTCTGCACGTATCCTATTATCGTCACTAACCGCACCGTCCTTCATTGGACAGTTAAAATCAACACGGATAAGGACCTTTTTGTTCTTTATATTTATATCCTTGATACTTCTTATTTTAGACATTCAAAAACTCCTCTTTAAAGTCTTTTACCTATGAATTCAGCAAGCTCTGCTAATCTTTTTGAATAACCAGCCTCGTTATCATACCAAGCAAGAACTTTTATGTTTGTCCCTTCTATTACATTGGTCATCTGTGCATCAAAGGTGGACGAAAACTGTGAACCATTAAAGTCCACAGATACCAATGGTTCCTCTGTATATTCAAGAACACCCTTAAGACTTGTCTCTGCAGCCTTCTTAACAGCGGCGTTAATTTCTTCTTTAGTTGTTGCTTTTTCTACATTAACTGTAAGGTCCACAACAGAAACGTTAGGGGTTGGCACTCTCATTGCATAACCATCAAGTTTACCTTTAAGCTCTGGCAACACCAAGCCTACCGCCTTTGCAGCACCCGTTGTTGTAGGTATCATAGACACTGCTGCAGCTCTTGCTCTTCTTAGGTCTGAGTGTGGAAGGTCCAACACTTTTTGGTCGTTGGTGTATGAATGTATGGTGGTCATAAAACCATTCTTTATTTTGAAGTTATCATGCAAGACCTTGGCAACTGGCGCTAAACAGTTAGTTGTACAGCTAGCATTAGATATTATGTTATGTTTTGAAGGATCATAGGACTCGTGGTTAACTCCTATTACCACAGTAATATCAGCGTCTTTAAGTGGAGCAGAATAAATAACCTTTTTAGCACCACTCTTTATGTGATTAGAAACAGTTTCTTTATCCTTTAGTTTACCTGTACACTCAAGAACTACGTCTACACCAAGAGCTTTCCAAGGTAGTTTTGAAGGATCTTTCTCGCTAATTACTTTTATTTTCTTACCATCAACACTTATATAATCATCACCATGTTCTATCTTTTTATTATATCTTCCGTGAACAGAGTCGTATTTAAAAAGATGCGCTAAAGTTTTTGTATCTGTAAGATCATTTATTGCTACAAGCTCAACGTTACTGTTATCCATCAAGAAACGTGCTGTTATCCTGCCTATCCTACCAAATCCATTTATAGCTAATTTAACTGCCATGACAATACCCCTCCATATTTTTTTATTTTTATTGCAGTGTCAAAAACCAGAACAAAAAGACCATGTCTATATTAATAAGTCAAGCATAGCTATAAATCATTTACACAAATCCCAAGTGATGATAAATCACTCGGCATGCATTTGTTTTCAACGCTTCCGGGGGAGCTGATAAGTATTTTTAGGGGTATCGGCGGTTCAGCAGACGCCGTTAATGCCAAGGCCTATATAATAGGGGCATACCCACGCTCTATAATAAATAGAGAGGACTGTTCAGACATAGAGGTGTCTGTTACGGGTGATATAAACAACGTCGTAGATCACTTTCTACACAACTATTCACTAGTTAAAAGCAAAGACCTAAAGCATGAAGGCAGATACGTTTTTGTACCTTCACCATATAACGACGGTGACTTTATTCGTGTAGCAAGGGCAAGAAAAGACCATCACGGTGGAGCTGGCAACATAGAAAGCGAAATGTACTGCAGGGGTTTTTCCCTTGATGCCTTGGCAATATCTATAAATTCCGCGGACTTCGGAGAAGTGCTAGATAATACAGGTGCAATAGAAGACATAAACTCAAGAGTGCTAAGAATGTTAAACAGGGAGCTTTTTAAAATAGATCCCTCTTTCATATATAAAGCCATTTATTACACAGCACGTTATGAACTTTCTATAGAACCAATTACGAAAGACCTTTTAAAAGAAGCTGTAAAATTAAAATTCCTTAATTGCTTAACTACACAGCAAAAAAAGTTCGAGCTTTCAAAAATAAGACGTGGAAAGAACAAAACACTAGCTCTTGAATTACTAAAAGAATATAAAATAGTGGAGGAATGAACAACTTGCAGGATACAATACAAAGAATAGCATTGTACGCATTACCTTTCCTATTCAGCTTGTGTTTTCATGAGTATGCTCATGCCTGGACAGCTAATAAACTAGGTGACAAAACAGCAAAGTACAGTGGAAGGCTTACACTTAATCCATGGGCACACATAGACATAGTTTGGACCATCATCATACCCGCCATAACCTTGATAGTTGGTGGCATATATTTTGGCTCTGCAAAACCAGTACCAGTTGATCCAAGAAATTTTAAAGACCCAGAAAAAGGGATGGCCCTTGTTGCATTTGCAGGACCATTTTCCAATATAATATTAGGTAGTATATTTGCATTAATATTCGTTGCACTAAAACTTTTTGGTCCTGTAGAACACAGTCTTTTTGGTCCCGTATCCATGATGTTAGAAGCTGGGGTTATTATAAACTTCTTTTTAGCCTTCTTTAATTTGTTACCTGTACCACCTTTGGATGGATCAAGGGTTGTTCGTTTACTGTTATCTTATAAACAAGCTGCCTATTACGAAATGATGACACCTTACAGTTTTATATTTATAATTGTGCTTTGGTATCTTGGTATTTTGCAGTATATAGTCGGAGCTCCAGCTTTCTTCTTTTATAGGGAGTCGATGTTTGTCTCTTATCATTTATTGGCGGGGTTATTGTAGTGTTTGATCTAACTAAAGAAGATTACATAGTTAAACTTCAGGCCTTCGAAGGCCCTTTGGACCTTTTGCTCCACCTCATAAAAAAGAACGAGGTCAATATTTATGATATCCCTATAGCAAAAATAACAGAGGAATACATTCAAGCGATAGAGGCCATGAGAGAAATGAACCTTGATGTTGCAGGAGAGTTTCTTGTGATGGCCGCAACCCTAATATACATAAAATCAAGAATGTTACTCCCCGTTTATAAGGGAGAAGACGATATAGACTCTAACGATGCTGTAGAAGATCCAAGAGAAGAACTTGTTAGACTCTTGCTTGAGTACCAAAAATATCAAGAAGCTGGCAAAAAACTTGGAGAAAGACCACTGCTTGGAAGAGATGTTTTTAAACATCCAAAATATGAGATACAACAGGATGATAGACCAATAAAGAACATGGAAGTTTTTCAACTCATAATGGCATATCAGAATATCGTAAATAGATATAAAAGCCAGTTTAGTACCCACGACGTAGAAACCCCAGAAAAAAGTTTACAAGAAAAACTAGTACAGCTAACAGAACTTTATCCAGAAGGGTTTCTTAATCTTAGTTTAGACGAAATACTTGAGAAACCTGTAACAAGAAATGAAATAGTAGTAACTTTTTTATGCATCCTTGAACTTGCAAAATTGGGTTTTTTGAAAGTGGTCCAAATAAATTCAATTGGGGACGTGCTCTTAACCACTGTAAAACCCTTGTCATTTATAGATAGAGACCTTATAAGCAAAGATGCATTATTTAACGAAACGAGGTAAGATTTAAGCCATGGAAAAAGAAAAAGTAAAAGGAATACTTGAATCAATACTTTTTGCGTCAGAAAAACCTCTGTCAACAGAAAGACTGACGGTGATCTTTGATGATGCTTATACTAAAGAAGAAATAAGTTCTGTGCTGGAAGAACTTAGCCAAGAATTATCCTCTACAGAAAGCCGTGGCTTTAAACTAGAACAAGTCGCTGGTGGCTGGCAGTTCAGGACCAAAGATGAGAACAACTCTTGGGTAAAGAAACTTGAAAGCATTCGTCCAATAAGGATCTCCCCTACTGCATTAGAAGTACTTGCAATAATAGCTTATAAGCAGCCAATCACTAAGGCAGAAACAGATAAGATTAGAGGAGTAGATTCCACACACATCTTTAAGACCTTAATGGACAAGAACCTTGTAAGGATCTGTGGAAGGTCTGATCTTCCCGGAAAGCCCCTGCTCTATTCAACTACACCAGAATTTTTGGAAGTTTTTGGTCTTAATGAAATAAGAGAATTACCGTCTATAAACGAAATAGAGGAAATGGTATCAAGATCATTTGGGGATAGCGGCGATTATGGAATAGAGCTTAATGAGTCTCTACGAATGATAGTCGATGAAAAGAGTAATATAGAGATAGTTGATGATCCAGAGCTGGATGCAGAAACAACTATACAAGAAATGAAGGAGCTAGGCAGAGAATTAAGGGTTGATATAGACCTTGTACAAGAAAAGGTAGATATAATCTTTGAGGACGCCTGTAGAAAATATGCAACACAAAGACAAAAAAATTACGAAGAGCCAATCAACAGGGACTGAAAGACTACAAAAAATAATAGCATCAACAGGATTTTGTTCCAGAAGAAAGGCAGAAGAGCTAATCCTTGATGGCAAGGTCAGCGTTAATGGTAAGATCATAAAAGAGTTAGGCTCTAAAGCAGACCCATACAACGATAGTATAAAAGTAAATGGGAAACAGTTGATACTCTCTAAAGTAGAAAGGTATAGATACTTTGTATTGAACAAACCCGCTGGTTACATTACATCGCTGAGCGACCCTCAAGGAAGACCAATAGTAATGGACCTTCTACCAAGGAACATTAAAAGGTTACTACCTGTTGGAAGACTTGACTATAACACAGAAGGAATACTTTTGTTCACCAACGATGGAGAAGCACTACACAGATTAACACATCCAAAGTTTGGGATAAAAAGAACATACCTTGTTAGAACCAAAGGCGGCATTCCACAAGAAAGACTTGATAAGGTTCAAAGAAGTGGTGTCTACGTTCAAGGAGCTCTTGTAAAGGACATAAAAATAAGAAATGTAAGACACACCAGTAACGCTTCATGGTTCGAGATAGAAATAGGAGAAGGAAGAAACCGTGAAGTAAGAAAAATAGTGGAGGCAATGGATTCAGAAGTAGCCAGATTAAAACGTATAGCTTATGGTCCAATATCTAGTGGAATTCCACCAAAAGGAAGGTTCCGTGAGCTTACCAGAGATGAAATAAAAGCTATAAGTGATCTGTTGCAGATCAAAAGATGAGATCCTACACTATAAGGTCTTTCATCATACTAATAATTTTCATGAACATAACAGTGCTGAGCACTTCTTTAGTACACTCATTTAGAATACCCATTGTTCTTTGGTGGTCATATTTTTTTGTTCTAATGATCCTTTCCTTTTCATACCGTAAACATCAAAAAGAAAAAGCTTTTATAAACATGATAATATTACTTTTAATAGGTCTACCCATAGCTGGTGTAGGAATACCAATAACAGCGATAATAAAGACCTTTAACACAACTCCATTAAAGTCTACTCTATATATCTTCATAAGCACGGCTTGCCTTTTATATTTGGTGGTAAGACATCAGGGTTACAATACACTAGAGACTATATCAAAAGTATCAAACTACCTTATTGAATTAAGACAACAAGGTATCAGATCAAGCTTATTCTCTTATATTGTTTTTGAAGCATTATTGTTTCTTGGTGCAATACTTTTTTGGTCGTTCTATAGGAGCTGATCAAATTGAAAAATCGTTCATCAATCTCCAAAGTACAAAGAGCTCTCTACTCTACCGACATCTCTATGTTCGAGTGTATACCAAAAAAAATATACTATCCAAAAAACAAAGAAGAATTACAAAAAATACTTATAGAAGCAAAGAACAACAAAATAACGATACATCCTAGGGGCTGTGGTACTTCTACCGCAGGACAAAGTCTTGGCCATGGTGTTCTAATAGATACAGCAAGGTACATGAA
>CAYPMK010000021.1:22244-24230 GCA_964411885.1 uncultured Bdellovibrionales bacterium | reverse complement strand
GGATCAATTTCAAAATATTTACACCCCTTCACTTTCAAAATCAAAGTAAAAGATATAGACTAATATAAAGGAGCAAAACAAATGCCAGAATATAAGAAAGTTTATCTCAAAAAAGGTAAAGATTTCCAACTAAAGAACAGACATAGATGGATATTCTCTGGAGCAATAGACAAAATGGACGCGCACGAGAATGGAGAGATCCTGAAGGTTTATTCAAACACTAAAGAGTTTTTGGGACACGCCTATTTTAACGATAAAACGGACATAGCTGGTAGAATGCTTAACTTTTCTGATGAAGACCCTCTAAAGTCTATAAAAGACAATATCAAGAAAGCCTTAAACATGAGAACACAACTAATAGACACAAACAGGACTAATTGTTTTAGGGCTATTAACGGAGAAAACGACGGCTTGCCCGGGTTAATAGTAGACATATATAATGATGTCGCTGTAATACAAATAAGTACTTTGGGAATGGATAGGTTAAGGCCATTAATAATATCAGAATTAAGTTCTCATCTTAATAAGGGTGTAAGCATTTATGAACGATCCTCTATGGGTTCTAGAAAAATAGAAGGATTAAATAATGTAGAAACACACGTTCTTGGACCAGAAAAAAAAGACACAGAAGTTCTAGAGAATGGGATTAAATTCATCGTGGATTTTATTGATGGTCAAAAAACAGGTTTTTTTCTAGATATGAGAGAAATGAGACAACTTATAGGGAGTCTCAGCAAGAATAAAAAAGTACTAAATTGTTTTTCTTATAGTGGTGGCTTTTCTTTATACGCTCTAAAACATGGGGCAAATGTTGTTCAATCGGTAGAAATATCTGAGCAAGCCAATAAAATAGCCGAACAGAATTTTGATATAAATGGATTCAAAGAACATAAAAAAGATATTTTAACGATGAATGTTTTTGATTTTATAAAAAAAGAACAACTAGATCACGACATAATAATATTGGATCCGCCTGCTTTTGCAAAAAAAAGATCTGATGTAAAGAATGCACTAACAAAATATTATGAGTTAAACAGAACAACTTTAGGAAAAATGAAAAGTGGGACTTTGTTATTAACCTGCTCTTGTTCTTATCATGTAGACCAAGACAGTTTTGATAGCACAATAAAAAAAGCGGGAGTTGATGCTAATAAAGAGTTAATCATAATATCAAAACACAGAATGGCCATGGACCACAGCATCAATATCTATCACAAAGAATTTGACTATCTAAAGAGCTTACTAATATATGTAAGATGATCACTGGAATTTCTTTATGATCTCAAGTTTTCTTTCTCTAACCCTTATTATCTCTTTAGCCTGGAATATCCAATTATCCCTTTCTATCCTACCGGGGAAATATTTAATAAGTTTAGTGGCTCTTTCTACATCATCTTTAGTAAATCTAGCTATCTGACCTATAGTATAAACACCTATAGTATGCAACTTCTTCTCTATAAAAGGTCCTATACCACGAATTTGTTTAAGGTCCTCTTTTTGAGCTTCTTCCACAAAACCTATGCTCTCAAGAAGAAGTTGTTTTTCCCTCTCAAACTTTTCTTTCTCTGCATCTATTATTTCTTTTTTCTCTTCGTTCAATTTTTTTACTATCTTGGCTTCTTCATTGCGTATCTTAGACATTTCGTTTTTTAGTCTTTCACATTCTTCCCTAAGCGCTTTTACTTCCATTATGTGATTATGTCTTTCTACCCTAATTGATTCTTTTAACTCTGTGTTCTGCTCAGTTATTATTTTGTTCCTGTTCTTAAACTCATCAATTTCTAGACCCAGCTTGTGATTAGCAGAAGCAATATGTCTTTCTGCATTCCTTCTTAGATCGTCCATTTGGTCCACTAGTTTTTGATTTTGTTTACTTAGTTCATTTATATCATCGCCAAGTTTCTTATTTTCATCTTTAAGTCTTTTTATTTCTTCTCTATTAAAGATCATACCAGAGGCAGGTCTTTTTCTTTCGTCCTCAAGCAT
>CAYPMK010000021.1:19534-22144 GCA_964411885.1 uncultured Bdellovibrionales bacterium | reverse complement strand
CCTATTCCCTGAGTAAGTGGCGCTATTAATTCAAATATCTTTTCCAAGTTAAAAACCTCCTATTCTGGGACCTTAACCAATATATTAACCCTTCTGTTGTACATCCTATCAACATCATCGTTGTTGCTATTTTTGGGGTCATCACTACCTTTTGAATCAAGTATGATCTTTTCTTCTGGTACCCCATTAGCCTTCATATAATCTTTAACTGTTTCTGCTCTTTTAAGACCAAGATCAAAATTCTTTTTTTCTGTACCTTGATCGCAAGTGTGACCAGTCATATATATCATGGCTGTTTCATTTGAATTAATGTATTGCTTTATCTTGGCTATATCATCATCGAGTATACTTAGGTTCTTTATAAGAGTTGTATTAAATATAAAATATACATCATCCAAGACCAGTGGTTCTGGCTTGTTCTCGATCACAGGTTCTTGAACAGGCTCTATAACAGGTTCTGGTGTAGGTTCTGGCTCAGGTGTTGGAAGCACTATAGGCACAGATCCCGGAGGTGTTTCTGTTTGAGGACAAAGGTTCTTAACGCCACAAACATACCAGTAAGAGCAAAACCACATCCAAAGGCCTAATACTATGATGGTGGCAAAGATCCTTTTCATTAATTACAATTTATTACAAAAATCATGAAAATAAAACTAAAAAGAACCCGTAGAAAGCATTACTAGAGTACAAGCAAAAATCGTTTCTATACCCTTTGATTGAGCAAGCTCTTGTAGTTCATGGTTTTCTGCACCCGGATTGAAGATAATTCGTCTTGGATTAGCAGAGATTATATCATCAGACATAGAACTCGAGACAACGCTATTAATGTAAAGAGTTACTGTATCTATTGGAACTTTAATGTCCTTTATTGAGCTATATACTTTTATACCATCTATATTTTTATGTATCTTGTGTACCGGGAACACATCATATCCTGCATCTAAGAGCCTTTTTAATGCCATATAAGAATATCGATCTGGTTTATTAGAAGCACCTATTAATACAACGTTCATTATTCACCTATACTACCACGACTGAAAAATTGGTCAATCTGCAACGTCAATTCATGGCTTACATTAAAAAAATATTATATTTAACCTTTAAAGCATGTGCTAATTTTTTAGCAACCGTTTCCCCTATGTTTCTTTGTCCATTTTCCATTTTAGAAATATTTGTTACGGCTATACCAGTCATTATTGAAAGTTTTTTTTGGGAAAGACCTTCTTTGTGCCTTGCACCTCTTAAGCTTAAGGCATATTTAGGAAGTTTTTCTTCCATGTCCTTAAAGGGATCTTCTACAGACAAAGTCTTTATAATCGTTACAAGAGTTTGTTTGTGTTGTTTTAGTACGTGAAAAACTTCTCCATCTATAAGGATGTCAGTATGGGGCTTTTTCATGAGTACCGACATAATATACCTCCAAAATCCTAATCTTTTTGTCTAAGATTTCCCAACAGACAACATACCTTGGCTTACCCTTATTAATATGACAGTGAAAACAATTAATTTTTCCTCTTAACCTGCCATAGTTTTTCCAATTAAATCTATGTGGACCATACATCTTTAATTCTCTCACCAAAACATATGCCGTTAACTTAATCTTTTCTGGAAGATCTTTTATCTGTTTTAAAGCTACATTAGAGTAACAAACCTTCCATTCATTATTAAGATCTACCTTATTATGACAATTGTCAAGATAATTATCCAAGATAAAAGTTACTCCTTTTTATGCTCAATTTTAGTTATGCAAAAAGGAGACAAACAAAGAGAGGGCCACAAACCATTCTTGTGTATCGATTTTTTTATTTCAATGTTGTTCTATTCGTTTACTTTTCTTAATATGCAGTATTCTGGAAGTTTTACCTTAAGTATTATTTCATCTTCGTTCTGTACGACATTGATCGTCTTACCGTCTTTCTTAGTTAAAATATCTGGCATTATCAATTTTGATATTTTACCGTCTGGAGTAAGCAGTTCTAGTTCCTCGCCAGCAAGTATCTTGTTCCTTACCCTGAAAACAGTAGTGTCGTTAGTAGAAGAAACGTAGTTGGCGACAAAGATGGAATTAAATCTTTGTTTATTCTCTTCCTGACTATAATCCTCTGGGGTAATCCCGCCTTTCATAAAACCATATGAATAACCACGATTACTGACCCTTGATAAAAGATCTAAACAATCTTTTTCTGACAATGTATCTCCGTCCATAACACGTCTATATAAAGAAACCACAGAGGCAATATAATGGATGGTTTTCATTCTTCCCTCTATCTTAAAAGAATTAACACCTAGATCCATTAACGGTTTAATATAAGGGAATAACGCAAGATCTTTGTTGTTAAAAAGATAAAGACCTCTTTCATCCTCAAAGACTGGATAAAATTCATTAGGTCTTGTCTCTTCAACAACATTGTATTTCCATCTACAAGGGTGTGTACATTCACCGCGGTTTGCTTTTCTCCCTGTCATATAGTCACTAATTGCACATCGCCCCGAATAAGAGAAACAAACTGCACCATGTATAAAGACCTCTGTTTCAACAGAACCTTTAAGTGCTTTCTGTATTACTTTAATATCATCAAAAGAAAGTTCTCTAGCAAGGTTCACTCGTTT